>CALGNM010000062.1 GCA_937958665.1 uncultured bacterium
CCACCGAGATCTACACTCTTTCCCTACACGACGCTCTTCCGATCTGCTGGTCCGGACCCTGTATGCCGGATCGGTTCCCCAGGGCGAGGGCCGGGTCCGGTGGGATTGCCGCGACAGCCGGGGGCAGATTGTCCCCAGCGGGGTCTACCTGGCCAGGCTGTCGTCCGGAGGTTCGCATTCAACGGAAAAGATTACGGTGGTGAGGTAGGCCCATGAGAATTTTGATATCCCTGCTGATGCTGGCCGCTTCACCCCTGGCGGTCCGGGCCCAGGTGCGGGTGCTGTCGTCCGACGAGACCGGGTTGACATTGGAATATAACGCGCCGGATTTGAAGACGGTCCCGGCCCAAGAGGGCGGAGGCAGCTTCCACCGGCTTGGGGCCGAAGGTTGTTACAACACTGTAGATTGCGGGCGTCCTGCCCTGCCCCAGGCCAGCGTCCTGATAGCCGTTCCCCCCCACTCCAATGCGGTTATATCCGGCATAGAAAGGAACAGGGTCCGCTTCATTCCAGTCATCCCTCTGCCGGCCTCTCCGCCCTACGAGGTGGAAAGCAGCTTCAAAGCCGACCGGGAGATCTACGGGGGAAAGGGGCAGTATCCGGCCCGTCCGGTTCAGGTCTCGGCCACGTCTTTGGCCCGCAACAATCGGGTGGCCACCGTCACCTTCTATCCGGCGGTCTTTCAGCCGGCCAAAGGAGGGGTGGAGTATTCCGGCCAGATCCGGGTGAGGGTTGATTTCAAGCCGTCCGGCTTAAAGGCCGCGGGGGTAGCGGCTGGTATGGGGAGCCTGGATGGGCTGCTTTACAAGGCGTTGGCCAATCCCGAACAGGCCCGGGATTGGTCATGGCGTTCTGTGGACAAGGCCTCCCAGCTATCCGGGGACACCTTGCCCTATCGGATCAGAATATCACGGCAGGGTATTTACCGGGTGGGCTATGATGACTTGGTCCAGGCGGGGATCGACCCCTCCCGATATGATCCCAGGCGCCTGAAACTTGTAAACCGGGGAAAAGAGATTCCGCTTTACTTCAAGGGCCAGGCCGACGGGATATTTGACCCCGACGATTTTTTTGAGTTTTGGGGCGAGGAGACCAGAGGGGACTCCACCCACTTTCACCAATACACCCAGGCCAATATTTACTATCTTTCTTTGACCGGTTCGCTGGGAGCCCGGATGGTGGAGGAGGATGCCGCCTCCGGGTCGCCAGAACTTCCGGTTGCTGCTTATTTCCCCGACACCATCCATTTCGAGAAGGACAGCCTGTTCTACCGACTGGCCAGCTGGAACAGCAATCAGAATGACCGGTGGTTCTGGAGGAGGCTGGATTATCCCGACAGCACGGTTTTCCCCTTGGAGATTCCGTCCCCCCACATATCGGCCGGGGACAGCTTCCTGCTGGAGGGGGCACTGCACGGCATAACCGTAGACGAGCACCGTATCCAGCTGTGGCTCAACGGAAGACAGATTGGGGAATTGACCTGGCTCGACCAACGGGAAATGCAATTCAGCCTTAAGTTCCCGGCCTCGTACGCGGTGAATGGTATAAACCGCCTGACCATCAGGCACGGAGCCTCCTCCAGCACCGGCAACCGGATACTGATCAATTGGTTCAAACTGGCATACCGGAGGGCCTATCAGGCCCAGGGCGGAGCATTGTCATTCCGGGGCGATCCCCGCCTCTCCGGCCAGTTATCCAGTTACCGGATAGGAGGGCTGGAGGGCTACAATTACGACCTTTATAAGCTGGGCATCAGCCGGATAACGGGCGCTGTGATGGAACCGGAGGCGGACGGCCTCGAATATGCGCTTAAATTCGATGATCGGGATTTTGGCCAGTCCAGATATCATTTGGTTAGGAACGACCTCAAGCTTCGGTTATCAACGGGGGATATAGAGTCTAACGCTCCCTCCGACTTGAGGGATCCTGCTTATTCCGGAGCAACCTACATCGTGGTTGCCCCGCGGGAACTGGAAGCCGCCGCCGACCGGTTGGTGTCGGCCCGTTCAGCCCGTTACCCCGGGGCCCGAAAATTCCTGATCCAGGACATCTACGACGAATTCGGATATGGCATCCCATCCGATGCAGCTCTGCGGGATTTCATCAGCTATGCCTTCAGCCGCTGGGCCGTCCAGCCAGAATATGTCCTGTTGCTGGGGGACGGCAGCTACGACCCCAGGCGTATCTTGGGGGGGCGGGCCGACATGTTGCCGGTCCATCTGACCCGGGCCGACTTTTACGGGGGAGTGGCCGATGACGATTACTATGCCAGGGTCAGCGGGGAAGACCTGATGGCCGACCTGTCGGTGGGGCGCCTGCCGGTGAATTCGATGGAGGAATTCGGACAGTGGGAGGCAAAGAGCCAGATCTATGATCAACGGTTATACCTGGACCGCTGGCACCGGGAGGTGCTGATGGTGGCCGGCTGGCCCCTGAACGCTGAGGATGATTTTCACAACGTCAGCAGTAAGCTGGCCGCCAGGATCGATCCGGCCTACGAGGTCTCCAAGGTCTACCATGGCCCAACCCAGCAGAACAAGGAGGACTTGATCGCCCGCCTCAGCCAGGGGGCCGCGGTCACGGCTTTCTACGGCCATGGGGGGGCCCAGCTTTGGTCCCACGGCACCTTCTTCTGGCACTATGACGTGCCCCGGCTCTCCAACTGGGGCCGGTGGCCGCTGATCGGCTCGTTTACCTGCTCCTCGGGGGCCTTCGAGAGCCCGGCCTACAGCTCCCTGAGCGAGGCCTTACTGCTGAATCGGGGCGGAGGCATCGGGGTCTTCAGCAGCAGTGGCGCCTCCTACGGGGACAGCATTATGGGCTGTCTGATGCAGAACTCTTTCATGGATGCCTGGGATCGGCAGGGTCTCAGGAACTTCGGCGACATAGCCCTCTACTCCAAGTGGAACGCCGCTGGCGGCCTGCCTCCTTCCGGGCAGACCATGGACATGCTGGTCAGCTACAACCTGCTGGGCGACCCGGCCACCAGGCTGGCCCTGCCCGAAAAAGGCTTGTCCCTATTAGTCTCCCCGGCGTCGGCGTCGGCCGGTGACTCCATCCGGCTCGACATTTCCGGGCCGTTCGGGTCCGGCACGGCGGTAATTTCCCTGTTGGGGAGCGACGGTCGGATGCTGATACAACAGGCTTCTTCCTGCCCGGCCGCTACCTTCCAGACCGCCTTGCTGGTGCCTGATTCGGCCCAGCCCGGCCAGGGCCTGATCCGGGTCTACATCAAGGATCAGTCGGCCGACTGGGCCGGGTCGGAATGGGTGGGGATAAGCCAGCCTATGGCCTCAGGCATCAAGGTATTTCCTGAAATCCCCACTGACTTGGACAGCATAAGCCTTTCGGCCCGCATCAGCAGCCTGTATGGGGTGGACACGGCGTGGTGCCGCTGGCGGTGGGGGAGCTTCCAGGACACCACCGATACCGGAGCGGCCTTCGTTTCAGCTCCGATGATGATCGATGGTGACAGCGTCCGGCTGGCTTCTCGGATTTATCTGACTGGCTTGGAGGGCAATTTCCCACCCTGGTCCGAGGTCTACCTGATATTCCGGCTGGTGGTGCAGGACACTGCCGGATTGGTAACCCCCGGTAAATGGGAAAGGCGCAGGCTGGTGCGCCGGGCTGACCTGGCACCCTCCAGCCAGGCCCAGGGATCGGTATATCTGGGCGGCAAGCGGGTGCTGCAGCTAACGGGGGCGCTAAAAAATCTGGGCGACTTGGATGCCTCCAATGTGCCGGTCCACTTTCATCACTACGGAGACAATGCTTTGATGGGGATGGCGGTGGTGGATACGGTACGGGGCCGCAAGGAGAGGAAGTTCAGCCTGGCCTGGCCTTATCAGGGCCCGGCTCTGCAGGTCTATTACCGTATCGATCCCAGCGGCACCCTATCCAGCCCCTATCCCCAGGAGGATACCACCAATGACAACTCGGCAGTCTACTGGGTGCCCCACCAGGACTTTTACTACTACCAACTCGATGCTCGGGGCTGCCATCCCGATACTTTGGATTACAAAGGTCTGATAAGAGCCCTCTTCCCCGATTCCTGTCTCTCCGACAGCGCGGTGGCCATCATCGGCCCGGAAATGGTGGACCCGGCCAGCCCCGGCCAGCCCGGGCTGACCCCTCTTGACGGCAGCGGGCAGGCCTATTTTGTGGGGTTGACCGACTCTTCTCGGCTCATCAACCGGGGGCGGCCTTTCTGGGTTTCCCTCAAGCTTCAAAGTCTGGACAGCACGGCTGCCCTGGATTGCATCAAGTTGTTCCGCCGCGATGACCATACCGGAATGTGGCGGCTGGTGCCATCCTGGGCGGACAGCCAGAGCCTGTGGGGCTACAGCGAAAGTCCGGGGACCTTCAGGGCGATGTATACCGCGGATACCAGCGGACCGCAGATAACCGCCCGGGTCGACCGCCAGGCTTTGGGATGGGGACAGACGGTGGTGGTGCCGAATCCCCAATATTCGGTGACCATCGAGGATCCCGACGGGGTGAACCCCGACTCCATTTGGGTGAGGCTTGACCACCAGCTGGTGGACCGTTCGGCCTATGTCCTCAACCCGGGGACGGACATGGGCCACACCGTCTCCCTGTCATACGCCCCCAGCCTGGACAACGGTCTGCACAGCCTGGAATTCGGGGCGGCCGACAACCTGGGCAACCGGGATTCACTGAAAATCTTCTCCCAGGTCAAGGTAGAGTTCTCGCTGCGGGAGATCGCCAACTATCCCAACCCGGTCACCGGAGACCTGACCACCTTCTATCTCTGTGTGGGAGACTACGCCGACCGCTACGAGCTTCAGATATTCACCGTGGCCGGGAGGCTGATCAAGACCATCCGGGGCGGGCGCACCTCGGGGGTTCGGACCTTCGAATGGGATCTGACGGATGAGTCCGGGGCCCGTATAGCCAACGGGGTCTACTTCTACCGGTTCCGGGTGTTCCAGGGAGGCAAGCAACTGGAGAAAACCGGCAAGCTGGCGGTGCTGAGATGAAAAACCATAATTACTGGTGGAAAATGGCAAACGGAAGGATGCTGCTCTGCCTGACGGTCCTGGCCCTGGCCGGAGCGGCCCGGGGGGAGAAATACGGGGGCGAATTCCTGAATATTCCGGTGGGGGCCAAGGCCATGGCAATGGGCGGAGCCTTCGGCCCGCTGGCCGACGATTTGAGCGCCATCTACTGGAACCCAGCCGGTCTGGGCCGCCAGGACCAGCCCCAGGCCATGCTGACGCACACCACGCTGTTCTCCAACCTGGCCAGCCATGATTTTCTGGCCTTGTCCTGGCCGATGGGGGAAAAGCTGATATTGGGTGCCGCCTGGTTGAGGCTTGGGATAGACGACATCCCCCGGTTCTCCTACACCGTGGGCACTCCGCCGATCGGCTCTTTGGGCGACAACCAGAACGCCTTCTACCTGTCTGCGGCCAGCCGCTTCAGCCGCCTGATCTTGAATAAGCCCTGGCAAATAAACCCCGGCGGCAGCCTCAAGCTGATCTATCACCAACTGGATGATCGCCAGGCCACCGGCCTGGGCCTGGATGTCGGTATTCTGCTGACGGCCGATCTGGGGCAGTGGTTAGCCCGGCGGACCAAGGCTAGCCCCATCGTCGGGATGCTGCCGGCTCCGGTAAGGAACTCGGCCTTGGGGGTGATATCACTGAGCCTGGTCGGTCAGGACCTGGGAGGAACCAATCTGGCTTGGGATACACCCCTCCAGCATAATGATGTCCGTCTGGCCGTGTACAAAGTGGGTCTGGGCTATCAGCAGCCGATGCCCCCTCTACGGAGCACCCTGTCCATCAGTTGGGAGGGTTCCAACGAGGACCTGCAGGACGGACGGCTGGGAAGCGAACTGAGGTACAGAAATTTAGCAGCGTTGCGGCTGGGGCGGGAACGGTCCGGGACGACCCTGGGGGGCGGCATCAGCCTCTGGCGGGTTCAGCTGGACTACGCCTACAATGGCCATGACCTGGGCAACACCCATCGGGTGGGGGCGACTTATCGGCTGAGGTGAAAAACATCCGGACAGTCAACCGAAAATGAGGTGGAGAGCATCCACCTCATTTTCGTAAAAATCGCTTGCCTCGACCGGCATAATCATGTATTATAATGTCAATGTTGATTAACATTAAAGGGAAGGGTATGGGGCATAAGGCTGTGTTATTGGACCGGGATGGCACCATCAACCGCGATACCAATTACGTCAATTCGCCGGGGCAGTTGGAGTTGTTGCCGAATGCCGGAGCGGCCATCAGGCTGTTGAACCGCAGCCGGTTCAGGGTGGCGGTGGTCAGTAACCAGTCGGGGGTGGCCCGGGGATACCTTGACCTGAAGACCCTGGGAGCCATTCATCGCCGGCTGCGCCATCTGCTGAAGAAAGAGGGCGCCAAACTGGATGCCATCTATTACTGTCCGTTTCATCCCGATGATGACCCGCCCTGCCGCAAGCCTAAAACCGGGATGGCCGAGAGGGCCAGCCGGGAGTTGGGGATTGATTTTAGGCGTTCGTATATGGTGGGCGACAGCCAGGCCGACATCGAGTTCGGCAACAATATCGGCGCTCGAACAGTTTTAGTGCTGACCGGTAAATCGAATGGGACCGAGCCTTGGATAAAGAAGTGCCGGTTGGACTGCATCGCCCACGACCTATTGGGGGCGGCCCTGTGGATAATACAGGATAGCCGGGGCAAATGAAAGGGATATCAGCCATAATCATAGCCCGGGATGAGCAGGACAACATCGGCCGGGCGATAGAAAGCCTAGAGGGTTTTGGCGAGGTGCTGGTGCTCGACTCCGGGAGCCGCGATCGGACGCCGGAGATCGCCCAATCCCTAGGGGCCAAAGTGGTCAGGACCGACTGGCCGGGCTATGCCGCCCAACGAAGGAGAGCCTTGGGCTTGGCAGCTATGCCCTGGGTGCTGTTTCTGGATGCCGATGAATTGCTGGATGCCGAACTGCGGGTTGCCCTATACAAGCAGAATCTGGCTGGCCCGGCCAGGGGCTATTTCATCAGGAGGAGGAATTATTTCCTGGGTCGGCAAATCAGGCATGCCCGCTGGGGCAATGACTGGCAGATGCGGCTGGTCCGGCGGGATTCGGCTTCAGTCCCCCAGGTGGACATCCACGAGGGAATAGTGGTCAATGGGACAACCGCCCGGCTGGATAGGGGGGCGATTGAGCATTACACTGTGCCCAGTCTTTACCGATACTTGGAAAAGATGAACGCCTATACGACCTTAGAGGCTGGGCAGAAATTAAGCCAGGGCCGCCGCTTCTCCTGGGGGCGGCTGCTCTGGGAGCCAATGGCTGAGTTCTGGAAGCTTTTTGTGGTTCTGCAGGGATGGAGGGAGGGCATGAGGGGTTTGGCTATTTCCCTGCTGTCGGCGCTGGGCCGTTTCGTAGTGACAGTCAAGATGCGGGAGGCTGGACGTGGATAAACTGTCGGTGATGCTGAATACCTTCAACGGCGGCCGCAAGCTGGCCAACTGTCTGGAGTCAGTAAAGTGGGCCGACGAGATTGTGGTGATTGATTCGGGAAGCACCGACGGTTCGATAGACCTGATCAAAAGATACACCGACAGGTACTTCCATCACCCCTGGCCCGGCTATCTAAAACAGCGGGAATACGGCATGGAACGGTGCTGCGGCCAGTGGATATTGATACTGGACCAGGACGAGTATGTTACATTGGAGCTGAAGGGCCGGCTGGAGGAGATTTGCCGAAATCCCGAGCGCTACCGGCAATACAATGCCGGATGGATCAGGCGCATCGAACATTTTTGGGGAAAGAGGATTAATCACGGAAACTATAATCCCAGCTACCAGCCCAGGCTGGCCCGCCAAGGGAAGTGCCGCTGGACCGGTTTTGCCCATACCTGGATGGAGGTGGAGGGAGGAGAGGGCAGGATCCTGAGGATTCCCGAGCCCCTTTGGCATGATAGCTATAACACTCCGCAGGATTATTTTGCCAAGATCAACCGTTATTCCGATCTGGATGTGGATGAGCGCCTACCCAAGGGATACCGCCCCAGCCTGGCTCGGGTGATCTTCTCCCCCCTGGGGATGTGGTGGAAGTGCTACCTTGTCCACCAGGGCTTCCGGGACGGGGCCCACGGCTACCTGAACGCAACCTCCATGGCGGTATACTGGTTCTTCCGTCTTTCGAAAGCCTGGCACCGTCGCTGGTTGGAGCGGAACCGCCCGGCTGACTGGCATGACTATAGGGAATCCCGACCGGAGGCCAAATGATATCGGCCCTGATTATTGCCCGGGATGAGGAGTCAAACATCGGACCCTGTCTGGACAGCCTGAGGGGACTGGCCGACGAGGCCGTAGTGGTAGTTGACTCCGCCAGCTCCGACCGCACCGAGGCCATTGCCCGGGAGAGGGGGGCCAGGGTGTGGGTTAGGGAGTGGCAGGGTTTTTCGGCCACCAAGCAGTGGGGTCTTAGGCAGGCGAAGGGAGATTGGGTTCTATGGCTGGATGCCGACGAGAGGATGACCCCGGAGCTTTCGTCGGCAATACAGGAGGAAATTGGCAAAGAGGTAAACTTCTCAGCCCTGGCCTTCCCCCGCCAGGCTTTCTTCCTGGGCCGGTGGATCAGGCACTGCGGATGGTACCCCGGCTACGTGACCAGGTTTTTCCGTCCCGACCGGGCTCGTTTTGATGATAAACTGGTGCACGAGGGTTTGCTGATCGAAGGGCCGGTAAGAAGGGTGGCCCAGCCAATCCTTCATTACACCGATCCCGACCTGGAGCGCTATCTGAGTAAATTCAACCGTTACACCGAATTGGCGGCCCGCCAGATGCATGAAGCAGGCCGACAGTTTCAGCTGACCGACCTGCTTTTTCGCCCGCCGGCCTTCTTCCTCAAGATGTATATTATCAAGGCCGGCTTTCTGGACGGATATCAGGGATTTGTTCTCTCGGCGCTGTCGGCATGCTATGTGGCGGTCAAGTATCTTAAGCTCTGGGAAAGGGGGCTGGAGTCGGAAGATGACCAAGATTAAGGTGCTGCACCTGTCCAGTTCCCGGTCCTGGGGGGGGATGGAGATGATAGTTGCCCGGCTAGCTGGACTGCAAACCCGGGAGGGATATCGGGTGGCAGTGGCTGCCGGTTGCGGGGCGACCCTGGCTCAAGAATGCCTTTCCAGCGGGGTCGAGGCTTATCCGGTGGTCAAAGGGACCGCCCTTACCCTATCGAACTATTTCCGTTTTCGCCGGTTGGCCAGAAGCTTTGTCCCTGATATAATCCACGTCCACTACTCTCGGGATCTCAACCTGGCGGTGCCGGCCAAAGGGGCCTGCGGGGCCAAGATAGTTTTTACCAAACATCTGGGCTCCTACATATCCAAGCGCGACCCGTGGCACCGCCTGATCTACCGGGGGGTCGACCGGGCCACCGCCATATCCCGTCTGATCAGGGACAACCTGTTAACCACCACCATCCTGGATCCTCGGCTGGTTGACATAGTCTACCTGGGGACCGACACCCAGCGTTTCTCCCCCTCTGGGGAAGACCGGAGAAAGGTTCGCCACGAAATGGACATCCCGGAACAGGCGGTGGTTATCGGAATGATGGGGAGGATGTCCTATGGCAAGGGATATGAGGATTTCATCAAGATGGCAGAGATGCTGTCAGGGCGGGATGTTATTTTTCTGTTCATAGGCGGATACAGCGCCAATGAGGACGATTACGGCCGAAAGATAGAGGTGACAATAGCCAACCGACTTGGCCAAAGGGCCCGTTTGGCCGGATTTCGGCCGGATCGGGAGAGATATCTGCGGGCCATAGATATTTTTATTTTCCCCTCCTACGCCGAATCCTTCGGGCTAGCCCTGACTGAGGCCATGGCCTGCGGGCTGCCATGCCTGGCCTACGGCAAAGACGGGGTGCTGGACATTATCGATGACCGACAGGATGGCCTGCTGGCCCAGGTCCGGGACATCGGCGACCTGGCCCGGAAGGCCGAGGAACTCTATCGAGATAAAAACCTGCGAATCGAGCTGGGGCGGGCGGCCAGAGATAAGGTCAAAAATAAATTCTCCGAACGCCAGATGCTGGACGGTTTTGAAGAATCCTACCGCCGGGCCTTGGAGGGACGGTGAGGATCGAGGCTGAGAAAATACTGGTGCTCCGGATGAGCGGGGTGGGGGATGTCCTCTGGACCACCCCCCTGCTATCAAATCTGCGGACCGCTTACCCAGACGCCCAGATCGATTATTTGGTGAAGGATTTTTGCGCTCCGGTGCTTTTCAATAATCCGGATGTCGATCGGCTGGTGGTATTTTCCAAGGGACGGCTGTCCGATCAAGTGTCGTTCTTGAAACAACTGAGGGATAGCCGATATAGCCTGACCATCGATCTGGTGGGCACCCCCAGGACCGCCATACAATCTTTGGTTACCGGGGCCGCCAACCGGATTGGCTTCGATTTCGGCTATCGTCGATTGTTCTATAACCATGTGCTGGATGCCCGGGCCGCCAATTACGGTCATGAGGTGGAATTCAACCTGTCGGTCCTGGAATACCTTGGCATCCCCGCCACCCTTAAGGATCTGACATTCAATCTGACCCCCGAGGAGAGGGAATACCAGAGGGCATGCTACCGCAATATGGACCTGGATGACCAAGAAGTCATCGGGCTGATTCCGACCGGTGGTTGGTCCTGCAAGAGGTGGCCGGTGGAATATTATGTCGAGACGGCCCGGGCTCTGGCCGCCGAAGAAGGACGTAAAATTCTGGTGTTCTGGGGCAGCCGGTCGGAGCAGGCCGAGGCCAATCTGATAGCCCAAGCTTGTCCCCAGGCCCAGCCGATACCCCCGACCAGTTTGAGGCAGATGGCGGCCCTGCTTTCCGGATGCCAGCTGGTCATCGGCAACGACTCTGGCCCCCTCCACATCGCTACCGCCCTGAAGGTCCCGGTATTGTCGTTCTACGGGCCAACCGTCCCCCGCAGCCAGGGCCCCTGGGGTCAGCCCCAGGCGGTATTGCAGGCCCCGGGCCTCAGCTGTTTAGGCTGCAACCGCACCCGATGTCCGGATTCCAGATGTATGACGGGTATCAGACCGGAGCTGGTTATCGATCAAGCTGAACAGCTTTTGGCGCGAGTCTATGGTTGATCCTGCCGTAGCCAGGGTACACCGCCTGCTGTCGGATTGCTATGGGATCCCGAATCCCAGGCCTCGTCAGCAGTTGCTGGATGTCTTGGTCGAAACCATCCTTTCACAGAACACCAGCGATACTAATAGCCGGCGGGCCTTCCTGAATCTGAAGAGACGGTATCCTGACTGGGATTCAGCCCGAAGGGCCGGCCCACGGGCCATTGCCGGGGCCATCAGATCGGGCGGGCTTTCCCATATCAAGTCCCGAAGGATCCACCGGATTCTGTCACAGTTGGGACGCTCCAATCAGGGGCTGTCCCTGCAGCACCTGTCCCGGCTAAGCCGGGAAGATGCCTACCGCAGCCTGATGGCGATGGAAGGGGTGGGCCCCAAGACGGCGGCCTGCACCCTGTTGTTCGGGGCCGGAACACCGGTGTTTCCGGTGGACACCCATATCCATCGGGTTTCGCTTCGTCTGGGATGGGCCAGGGAGGGAGAGAAAAGAGAGGGGTTTCAGGAGCGGTTCCGCCGGGAGGTACCGGATGATATAATCTATCCATTGCATGTAAACCTGATTGAGCACGGCCGCCGGGTCTGCCGTCCCCGCGGGCCGGTGTGCGAGAGTTGCTGCCTGGCTGAAATCTGCCAGCAGGGAAGGAGTAAATCATGAACAGGTATATTCCCGTTGTCCTGCTGCCCTTGGCCATATTGACGGTGGCGGGGTGTCGGCCGCGGCCTGATCGGGATGTTTTCAGGGCTCAGAGGCCGTGGCAGAAGGTAATAGTGATCGATAGGCTGGGGAATAGCCCGGGCGAGAAAGCCCCCGCGGTCGCCCAAGCCCGGCCTGACTCCCAAAAGTACGGTTTTAAATTAATATATCAGGGGCGGGGGGAACTGCATCTCTTCGACGACCAGGATCGCCATACCGGGCCGGCCACGGCCAGCGAGTACCTGCCAACAGTGGAAGCCTTGCTGGCCCAGCCGGGCCTGCACGATCAGGAACGCCGGAACCTGGAGAATGTTAAGGCCAAGATAAACAGGACCGGCAGCGCAGCTGAATTCGCCACCACCAGGCAGATTCCCAATCTGCTCTACCATCAAGAGGCCGGGGGAAGTCTGCGGGTGGATTACCGGGGGGCGGGCGAGGTCACTATGCAGATCAGGGCCGGTGAAGGTGGAGGGGAGACCTTGTCCCTGCAGGTGTGGAACGACCGGTTGCTTCGGGCCGCCCGATACGATCTGCCTTCCGGCCTCTCCGGCAGCGGCCAGCTGGCCATTTCGGCTCTGATGGAGGATTTCTCCCTCTCCTGGGACCACAATGGCGACGGCCGGGACGACCGGGAGCTGGAGCCTGCCCGGCTGGACAGCTCGGCGGTGGTTGACTGACGGAGAGATCGGAAGAGCACACGTCTGAACTCCAGTCACCGAATACGATCT
>CALGNM010000063.1 GCA_937958665.1 uncultured bacterium
ATCGTATTCGGTGACTGGAGTTCAGACGTGTGCTCTTCCGATCTCCACGAAATCTGGGTCACGTCAATAGACGGCACAATGGAAAGGCAGTTGACAAAAAGGGTAAAATTCAAATACGGTTATAGCACTGACCAACATCCCGATTGGAAATAAATATTTGATGCAAACCCCGCCGGACGGCGGGGTTTTGTGTTGACAGAAAGATAGTGGTTTTGGTATGCTGTATTGCAGTATCAACTTAATCTAATTAAGGCTGTTATGCCCCATATTGATAATATTTATGGTGGTCTAATTGGACTTTTAGCCATTTTAGCTGCTAAGTCTTTAGCAAAATATATTCTTCAAAGATGGGAGGACACTTTTCATAAGACCATTCAACATGAAATGTATTATGTATGGCTTATACGTGTGTGTGGGTTAATGATATTGGTAATTAATATTATAAAAGTATTCTGAATATAAAAATCAGTTTAATAATCTTTTTTATAGAAGGATTGTCGGCAACTCAATAAATAGCCAATATTCGGGTAAAAATACCCGTCCGTGTTAAAAGCGTGGATGGGCGTTTTTATTTCGGTTTAGGGCCATCTGGCACCGCCTACAGGTAGCTATAGCCACTACGGATAGTATCATTAAACACCCATCAATACCACTAATTGTTGTCTACCCCCAATATCGGCCGGATAAATTACCCTTGACAGGCCGGGGCATTTGGTGTAAAATATCTTGTTTCCATTTAATTTAATACACAGCATTAGGAGTTTTTATGGGGTGGGAATTCTCTTTGCTGGCCACGATACTGGTCCCCATAATCGGGGCCTTTACCGTGCCTTTGCTGGGGCTGGCCTCCAAGCCCGGGCGGAACGCCTGGGCGGTGATCCTGGGGCTGGCCACTACTTTTTTTGCCGTCACGCTTTTGCCGGCGGCCTTCTCGGGCGAGACCCACGTCTTCCAGAAGGCCATCGGACTGGGAGTGGATGCCATCTTCGTGGTGGACGGGCTGTCGGTCTTTATGGCCATCGCTTCGGCCCTGATCAGCACCCTGATCATCATCTACTCGCTGGGCTATATCAAGGAATTCCACTATCAGCAGGAATATTTTCTGATGGTGGTTTTGTTTTTAGGGGCCATGATGGGCTTGGTGTTTTCGGCCAATCTGGTCCTGATGTTCGTGTTCTGGGAGATCACCGGCATCTGTTCCTGGCGCCTGATCGGCTTCTTCCGCGACCGGGAGACGGTGATCAAGGCCGACAAGGCCTTCCTGGTGACGGCCGGAGGGGCGGTGTTCATGCTGCTGGGCTTTGCCCTGGTCTACGCCAAGACCGGCACCTTCAACATGCTGGACATGCGCGGCTTTCCCATCGGCGGGCTGGCGGTGGCCCTGATCACCATGGGCATCTTCGCCAAGAGCGCTACACTGCCGTTCCACACCTGGCTGCCTGACGCCGGCGTGGCGCCCACCCCGGTGACCGCCCTGCTGCACGCCGCGGTGCTGGTCAAGATCGGGGTCTACGCCTTCGCCCGGATATTCAACTACACCTTCGTCATCCCCGGCGACTGGCAGACCTACCTGATGATACTGGGCCTGATCTCGGCCATGGTCTCGGCCAGCGCGGCCCTGATCGAAACAAACATAAAGAGGATCCTGGCCCTGTCCACCGTCAGTCAGATCGGCTACATCTTCATGGGCCTGGCGGCCTTCAACACCATCGGGGTGGCCGGGGCCCTGCTGTTCATCCTGATGCACGGGCTGGCCAAGGGCGGACTCTTTTTGGCCGCCGGGGTCATCGAGCACGGCACCGGCACCAAGGACATCACCAAGATGGGCGGGCTGATCAAGGCCATGCCCGTCACCGCAGTGGCCTTCATCATGTGCGTCTTCTCCATCGTGGGGGTGCCGCCTTTCGGAGGCTTCTTCTCCAAGTTCATGGTCATCCAGGGCATCATCAAGTCCAATAATGTCGCCATCGGCTCCCTGGCCATCTTCACTGCGGTGCTGACCCTGGTCTATCTGATGCGGCTGTTCACCCTGGTCTTTCTGGGTGAGGCCCGGGACCACAGCATCCACGCCCATAAGGAGGGCACCCCGGCCATGGTGTGGGTGGTGGCCGCTTTGGCTGTCCTCTCGCTGGCCGCCGGGATCCTGGTGAAATACCCCATGGATCTGGCCAATATCGCCGTCCGCGACGTTCTGGGAAATCCTGCCATTCATGACATAATGGGGGTATTGAGATGAATCCGAACATCCTGCTGATACCGATCCTGCTCCCGATCCTGGCCGGGATAGCGGCCCTGATTCTGCCCAAGTCCGTCAAGTGGGGCCGGGAGGGCCTGGCCGTGATAGCCACCGCGGTCACCCTGTACTATGCGTCGGTCATCTTCCGGGCCGGGGGGGAGGGCTTGAGATTGTTCGTGCCCTGGACCAGCTTCGGGATAAACTTCGACCTGTGGGCCTACCACTTCCCGCGCTTCATCCTGCTGGCCGCCGCCGGCTTCGAGGTGCTGCTGGCCCTGTATTCGGCCTCCTTCATGTCCGGGCGGGAGCGGACCCGGGAGTTCTTCGCCTACTTCCTGCTGACCGCCGGGCTGGCCAACGGGGCCATTTTGGCCAATAACTTCGTGGTGATGCTGTTCTTCTGGGAAGCCCTGCTGGCCACCCTCTACGGCATGATCTGGGTGGGGGGCAAGGAGGCCTTCAAGACCTCCACCAAGGCCCTGGTGATCTCGGGCATCGCCGACTTCGCCATGATATTGGGCATCATCTTCCTGTGGTCGCTGTCCGGCACCCTGACCATGTCCGAGATCAGGGGGGTGGAGCCCACCGGCCTGGCGGCCGCCGCCTTCGTGCTGATGGGGCTGGGGGCCATGGCCAAGGCCGGGGCCATGCCGTTCCACACCTGGATCCCCGATGCCGCCATCGACGCGCCCCTGCCCTTCATGGCCTACCTGCCGGCGGCCCTGGAGAAGCTGCTGGGCATCTACCTGCTGGGCCGCATCTCCCTGGAGATGTTCGCCATCCACATGAACGGCTCCATGTCCCTGCTGCTGATGTCCATTGGAGCCGTCACCATCGTGCTGGCGGTGCTGATGGCCCTGGTCCAGAAGGACTACAAGAAATTATTGTCGTTCCACGCCATCAGCCAGGTGGGCTACATGATCCTGGGCATCGGCACCGGGGTGCCGGCCGGGATCGTCGGCGGGCTGTTCCACATGCTCAACCACGCCATGTACAAGTGCACCCTGTTCCTGACCGGCGGGGCGGTGGAGAAGCAGGCCGGCACCACCGAACTCAAGAAACTGGGCGGGCTGTTCAAACTGATGCCTGTCACCGGGGTGGCCTTCTGGGTGGCGGCCTTCGCCATCTCCGGGGTGCCGCCCTTCAACGGCTTCTTCTCCAAGGAGCTGGTGTTCCATGGGGCGGTGGAGACCGGGATCATGATCTTCCCCATCGCCGCCTGGATCGGCGCCATCTTCACCTTCGCCTCGTTCCTCAAGCTGGGCCATGCCACCTACTTCGGCCAGCCGAGCCCCGATATGCCAAAGAAGGCCCCCAAGGATCCCGGATTGGCCATGACCGTGCCCATGCTGGTGATCGCCTTCGGCTGCATCCTGTTCGGGGTCTACAGCAAGCTGCCGTTAAAATACCTGATCCAGCCGGTGCTGGAGCGCTGGGCCCTGCTGGAGGGCCACAGTGAAGGGCCCCTGGAGTTCTGGGTCTTCCACCTCAACTGGATAGTGTGGGTCTCCATGGCCTGCCTGGTGGTGGCCTGGCTGCTGCACCAGTACGGGGTCAAGAAGGGGCAGGGCAAGGCCTACCTGGCCTCCGAGCCCATCCACAACCTTCCGGTGCTGCATACCCTGTACGATTGGGCCGAGGCCCGGGTTTTCGATATCTATGAGTGGTTTGTAAACGGCCTGCTTAAAGGGGCGGCCTGGACGGTGTTCAAGGTGGTGGACCGCGGGATCGACGCCGTTTACGAAAAACTGATCATCTTCATCGGCGGGGCGGCCACCGGGGTGCTCAAGGCCTACCACAACGGGCTTTACGCCAACTACCTGGCCTGGGTGGTGGGCGGCTTTGCCCTGCTGGTCATCTACCTGGCGGTGCTGGTAAAGTAATCATACTATTCTGAAATATAGCGGAGCATAGAACATGTTGCTTTTACTGATAGTCATCCCGCTGGCGGTGGCGGCCCTGATGCCGCTGGCCTCCCGCCTGTGGCGGGGCCTGCCCGACCTGCTGGGCGTGCTGACCATGGCCGCCACCCTGGCTTTGGGGCTGTCCCAGATCCGCCTGATATCGGCCGGGCACCGCATTCTGTGGGATGCCGGGGCCCTGGGCCTGCCCCTCAAGGCCGGCCTGATGATGGACGGCTTCTCGCTGCTGCTGATCATCACCATCAGCCTGATCTCGCTGTTCGCCTGCATCTACTCCGTCAACTATATGGAGCACTACGGGGCCAAGGGTTCCTACTACGCCCTGTTCCTGCTGATGGTGGCCGGGATGAACGGCCTGGTGCTGACGGTGGACCTGTTCAGCATGTATGTCTTCCTGGAGGTGGCGGCGGTGGCCTCCTACGCCCTGGTGGCCTTCGGACGCAAGCATGACGAGGTGGAGGCGGCCTTCAAGTACCTGATGCTCTCGGTGGTGGCCACCACCGGCATCCTGCTGGCCATGTCCTTCCTGTACCTGATGACCGGCACCATGAACTTGAGGGAGCTGGCCCTGCTGGCCGGCTCGGGGCTGGACCTGCGGCTGATCGGCCTGTGCCTGGCCCTGTTCCTGATGGGCTTCGGCCTGAAGGCGGCCATGGTGCCGTTCCATGCCTGGCTGCCGGACGCCCATCCCTCGGCCCCGGCCCCCATCTCGTCCATGCTGGCCAGATCTGAAGAGCACAAGTCCGAAATCCCGTCACCGAATAAGAACTCGTATTCCGTCTTCTGCTTGAAAAAAAA
>CALGNM010000064.1 GCA_937958665.1 uncultured bacterium
GATACGGCAACCACCGAGATCAACACTCTTTCCCTACACGACGCTCTTCCGATCTGGCTGCTGTACTCCAAACTGGTGGACACCAGAAGAATCTACGAGTTCCATTCCACCACCACCCACGAAGCCGCCTATTCCACCCTGCTCAAGCAGCGCCGCAAGGAACTGCATGGCCGGGTGGCCATGACCCTGGAGACAGAGTATCGGGATAATTTGTGGATGCATCTGGAGGACCTGGCCCATCACTATTACCACAGCAGCAATCTGGACAAGGCCTCCCTTTACCTGCACCGGGCGGGAGACAAGTCCCGCAACCTGTATGCCAATTCATCCGCGCTGGACTTCTACCAGAAAGGACTTGAGGTGCTGAAACACCTCAAGAGCACCCGACAGGTGCTTTTGGAGACGGCGGAGCTGCTGGGGGCCCAGGGGGCGATATTCCGGCTGACCGGGGATCGGGAGATGGCTCTGAAGAACTTCGTCAGAGCCGCCAGGATCGCCCGGCAGGAGGGGGAGGACGGGGCCGAGAGGAAGTATCTGCTCACCGCCAGCATCACCTATGACATGCTGGGGCAGGCCCGACGGGCCATGGCCCTGTGGAACAGGATCCAAAGAGAGGCCGGGGACAAGGAGGATCACGAGGCCCAGGCCCTAGCCCTGCAGAACCAAGGGCTGCTATATCTTCGGAGGGGAGAGGTCCCCCGGGCCATGGACAACTTTCAGCGGGCCCTCAAGGTCTTTGAGCAGATGAAGGCCAAGCGGCACCTGGCCCGGATCAACGACAACCTGTCCCAGGCCCATGAGATGATGGGCAACATCGATCAGGCGGTCCATCACATCAGCCGGGCCCTGGAACTGTCCTCGGAGATAAACTACCTGGAGGGGGTGGCCATCTTCAGCAACAACCTGGGGCAGCTGATGTTGACCCAGGGCGAACTGGATGAAGCCAGCCGTCATTTCCAATCGGCCCTCAACATGTCCCGGAAGATTGGCGACCGGAGGATTGAATCCCTGGCCTCTGGTAATATCGGCCTGGCGGCGGCCATGGAGGGCGACTTTGACCGGGCCCTGGAACATTTTCAGATGTCCCTGGAAATTTCATCCGAGATGGGCGACCTGGGGCAGGAGAAGAACATGCTGGACAACCTGGGCACGGTCCACCAGTTCTGGGGAAACCCCGGGCCGGCGCTGGAGAAGCACCAGGCGGCCCTGGACCTGGCGGTCAAGCTTGATGACCTGCCGGCCCAGGCAGAGATATGCCGGAACCTGGGCATCGACCATATCATCTCCGGCGATTACGCCCTGGCCCTGTCGGACCTGATGCGGGCCGGCCAGGCGGCGGCCGAGGTGGGGGATCCCCGTATGCAGGCCTACGTCAAGGCCAACCTGGGATCGTTGTTCCATCAACTGGGGCGGATGGACCGGGCCGGCGAGACCATTCCCGGGGCTTTGGAGGAGGCTCGCAAGGTGAAGGACCCGGAGGTGATTTTGGCGGCGGCCCGGGCTTTGGTGGAATATCTGCTTGACTGTGGGGACCTAGCCGGGGCCGAGGAACACGCCAATCGGGTTCTGGGGCTGGCCGAGAAGACCCAGAACAAACGGGAGCTGGCCTACGGATTGCTCAGATCGGAAGAGCACACGTCTGAACTCCAGTCACCGAATACGACCTCG
>CALGNM010000065.1 GCA_937958665.1 uncultured bacterium
ACCACCGAGATCTACACTCTTTCCCTACACGACGCTCTTCCGATCTACCAAGATCTACGAGGAGTTCGAGCGGGGGACCCTGTCCCGGCTGGCCGAACGGTACCGGTCCAAGAGCCCCAAGGGAGAGTTCGTAATCGTCATCTCCGGAAAGGAATAGATGTTTCCCCAATGGCTGAAATCCGGGTTCGTCAACCTGTTCAACCCGGCCATCAACTTCTTCGTCTGGACCAGGGTCAAGCCCAACTGGCTGACCACCGCCGGCCTGCTGTTCGGGGTGGGATCGGGCTTCCTTTTTGCCAGCAACCATTTCTTCTGGGGGGGGATGGTGGCCCTGCTGTCGGCCATCTGCGACGCCATCGACGGCACCCTGGCCCGGCGCTCCGGCAATGTCACCAAGTTCGGGATGTTCTACGACTCGGTGCTGGACCGCTACTCCGAGCTGGCGGTGTTCATCGGGCTGTCCTACTACTACGCCGGCAGCGACATGTGGCGGCTGGTCATTTTGACCGACCTGGCCCTGGCCGGCTCCCTGATGGTCAGCTACGCCCGGGCCCGGGCCGAGGGGCTGGGCCATGACTGCAAAGTGGGGATTATGGAGCGGCCGGAGCGGATCGCGGTGATCATCACCGCCTCGGTGTTCACCGGCATCTTCGACCGCCACTGGATCTTCGAGATCGCCCTGTGGCTGCTGGCGGTGCTGACCAATATCACCGCGGCCCAGAGGATCCTCCACGTCCGGAGGCTGACCAGGGGTCAAGGCTAGAAAGCAAGGACCAAGGCGAAGATAAAAACCAATCAATACAGATAACAGGAAAGGGTGCCATGGCAAAGAAAACCAGCAGGAAGGCGGCGATGCCCGCCGTCAAGAACCCGTCCGGCCGCAAGGTGCGGGTGGCCATCATCGGGGTGGGCAACTGCGCCTCCTCCTTCGTCCAGGGGGTCCACTACTACCGCAACGCCAAGCCGGGCGACAAGATCCCCGGCCTGATGCACGTCAACCTGGGCGGCTACCACATCTCCGACATCGAGTTCTCGGCCGCCATCGACATCGACAAGAACAAGGTGGGCAAGGACCTCAGCGCAGCCATCTACACCAAGCCCAACAACACCTACAAGTTCTGCCAGGTGCCCAAAAGCGGCATCACCGTCCAGCGGGGCATGCTGCACGACGGACTGGGCAAGTACCTGTCCCAGATCATCCAGAAGGCCCCGGGCTCGACGGTGGATATCGTCAAGCTGCTGCAGGACACCAGGACCGACGTGGTGGTCAGCTATCTGCCGGTGGGTTCGGAGATGGCCACCAAGTGGTACGTGGAGCAGATCCTGGAGGCCAAGTGCGCCTTCGTCAACTGCATTCCGGTGTTCATCGCCCGGGAGCAGTATTGGTCCAACCGCTTCAAGAAGGCCGGGGTGCCCTGCATCGGCGACGACATCAAGTCCCAGGTGGGGGCCACCATCACCCACCGGGTGCTGACCCGGCTGTTCATGGACCGGGGGGTCAAACTGCAGAAGACCTACCAGCTGAACTTCGGCGGGAACACCGACTTCCTCAACATGCTGGAGCGGGAGCGCCTGGAATCCAAGAAGATCTCCAAGACCAACGCCGTCACTTCGATGCTGGACTACAAGATGGACCCCGATGACATCCACGTCGGACCGTCGGACTACGTGCCCTGGCTGCTGGACCGCAAGTTCTGCCACATCAAGATGGAGGGCCAGACCTTCGGGGACGTACCGCTGAACCTGGATATGAAGCTGGAGGTCTGGGACTCGCCCAATTCGGCCGGGGTGGTGATCGACGCGGTGCGTTGCGCCAAGCTGGCTTTGGACCACAAGCTGTCCGGCACCATGCTGGAGCCGTCCAGCTATTTCATGAAGTCCCCCATGGTCCAGGTGCCGGACGACCAGGCCAAGAGGAACGTGGAAGATTACATCAAGAGACTGGGGCGGAAATAACTGATGCCTAGAAGAATTCAGAATTCAGAGCCCAGAATTCGGAATTCCAAGGGTTTGTTCATCTCTTTCGAGGGGATCGAGGGCTGCGGGAAAAGCACCCAGGCAAAACTATTGGAGAGCTGGCTCAAGGCCCAGGGCTTTAAGGTAGTGCTGACCAGGGAACCCGGCGGCCCTTCGATTTCCGAGAAGATCCGGCGGATACTGCTGGACAACCGGAATCGGGGTATGTCCGACCTGACCGAGCTGTTGCTGCTGCAGGCCTCCCGGGCCCAGCACCTGGCCCAGGCGATAATCCCGGCCCTGAAGGCCGGCCAGGTGGTGATCTGCGACCGGTTCGCCGACTCCTCCACCGCCTACCAGGGCTACGGCCGGGGCCTGGACCTGGAGATGGTCCAAAAACTCAACCAGATTGCAGTGAACGGACACTGGCCCCAGCTGACCTTGGTGCTGGATCTGCCGGTGGAGAAGGGTTTCTCCCGGGCCAAGGGCCGGCGCCGCAATTTTGACCGGATGGAGACCCAGGCCTTGAGATTTCACAAAAAGGTCAGGGACGGTTTCAAGGCCATCGCCCAAGGCGACCCGAGGCGGGTAAAGCTGCTGGACGGCAGCCAGCCCCCGGACGTAATCCATGCCGCGGTGCGGCAGTTGGTGTTGAATGCCATGAAGACAAGATAGGCGGTCCCGTGATGGATGATGCCGCTAAGAAAGGCAGGGTAATCATGATCACCAGGCGGAAACTGTTTGTGATAGTGGCCGGCGCCGTGCTGTTCAGCCTGCTGGCCGGCGGCACCATCGGCCTGCTGGCCCAGAGCCGCACCTTCGATCAGATCAACCTCCAGCTGAGGGTCTTCTCCATGGCCTTCAAGCAGGTGATGGACCGCTATGTCACCCCGCCCGACCCCCAGAAGCTGATGTACGGGGCCATCAAGGGGATGATGGAGACCCTGGACCCCCACTCGGTGTTCATGGACGCCAAGACCTTTCGGGACCTCAAGAGCAGCACCCAGGGCTCCTTCGGCGGGCTGGGCATCCAGATCGGCATCCGGGACGAGGTGCTGACGGTGATCGCCCCCATGGCCGGCACCCCGGCCTTTCGGATGGGGATCATGGCCGGGGAAGATCGGAAGAGCGTCGGGTAGTGAAAGAGTGTAGATCTACGTGTGATGCGTATCAATTACACAAGAAACGAACAACACAGACGGAAGT
>CALGNM010000066.1 GCA_937958665.1 uncultured bacterium
GTGGTGGGAAAGTCGCTGGCAAACGGCTACTATTTCGACTTCGTGGGCGACAAACCGATAGATGCCGAAATACTGAAGAACATCGAAACCCGGATGCGCCAGATCGTCTCCGAGAACCGGCCGCTGGCCAAGGAGTCGCTGTCCATTGAGGAAGCCAAGGAATATTTTGAAGCGGAGGGTTACCACGACAAGGTCAAGCTGCTGACCACCACCCGGCTGACCGAGGTCAAGCTGGTGGGGTGCGGGGTGTTCCGCGACATCCAGCATGGCCCGGTCACCCCCGCCACCGGATCCATCGACCGCTTTGAGCTGGCCCTGTACCCTCCGGGATTCCTGCTGCGGTTCCCCCAGTCCAAGAACCCGGAACGGATCCCCGACCTTTCCCCCCAGGCCAAGCTTTTCCAGATCCACAAGGAGACCAAGGAATGGAACCGGATTCTGGGGGTCACCAACGTCGGAGAGCTTAATGAGATCTGCCTGTCCCGGGACATCGGCGACCTGATCAGGATCTCCGAGGGGTTTCACGAGAAGCGCATCGCCCAGATCGCCGACATCATCACCGCCCAGCGGGACAAGGTCAAGCTGGTACTGATAGCCGGGCCCTCCTCGTCCGGCAAGACCACTTTCAGCAAGCGGCTGATGATTCAGCTGCGGGTCAACGGCTTCCGTCCCATCGCCCTCTCCACCGACAACTATTTCCTGGGCCGGGAGCAGACCCCGCTGGGCGAGGACGGCAAGCCCGACTTCGAGTCACTGCGGGCGGTGGACTTGGAGCTCTTCAACCAGCAGATGACCGAGCTGCTGGAGGGGCGCCAGGTGGCCACTCCAATCTATAATTTCCACACCGGGACCAGGGACGAGAGGACGGTGGACCTGAAGCTGGAGGCCAACGATATCCTGCTGGTGGAGGGCATCCACGGGCTGAACCAAAAATTGACCCAGTCGGTGCCCCGGGAGAACAAGCTTAAAGTCTACATCAGCGCCCTGACCCAGCTGTGCCTGGACGACCACAACCGGATCATGACCTCGGATGTCCGGCTGCTGCGCCGGATCGTCAGGGACCGCAAGTTCCGGGGCTACAGCGCCGCCCACACTCTGAAGGTCTGGTCCTCGGTGCAGCGGGGGGAGGAGCACAACATCTTTCCCTTCCAGGAGGAGGCCGATGTGATGTTCAACTCCACCCTGGTCTATGAGCCATCAGTGCTGCGGATGTATGCCGAGCGCTACCTGTTGGAGGTGCCCACCGACGACGAGAGCTTCGGAGAGGCCTACCGGCTGCTGCATTTCGTCCGGATGTTCGTGCCGGTTTTCGCCGACGAGGTACCTCATACCTCCATCCTGAGGGAATTCATCGGCGGCAGCACCTTCGAATACTGAGTCCATTTATCATCAGAAAGCCCTCCCCTTTAGGGGAGGGCTTTCTGATTTCCAGGTTCCAGCCGATAGCTTTGGCCTGCCGGGCCGACTTGATACTGGAAATACGAGGGCCATCTTGGGTCTGGCGATAACTGCTCCAAACCGTCCGGGTACCTGCCGTAAGCAATAAAGTAGGCCTCGATCCGGTTCCTCAGCATCGCCTGCTGGGCCCTAAGATTCTCCCGGCCCGCCAGGCCCGGATGGCGGGAAGCCGTGGCATGTATCCGGTAGGCCGCCAACCCGCCCCCGGCCAGAATCACCATTCCCGTGGCCATCATCAGATACCCAGCCAAGGACGACACCCAGCCGACCTTTTGGGGCGCCGACTCTGAGGAAGCCTTGGGCTCCGGCTCCGGAACATAGACCACCTCGGCCGCTCCACCCTGGACCAGTTGATAGACCGCGCTGAAGGTGCGAAAACGGCCCAAATAGCCCTCCTCTATCATCCGGCCGATGCTCCTGGCCCCATCTATCATCTCATGAATCTGTATCACCTCGGGGGGGACCTCATCCACCAAGGGCACAATCCCGGTCTTCTTGACGACGATCTCGTCTGATGGCAGGGCTCGGGCGATGGCCGGCCACTCATCCTTGCGCCGGAGGGCCTCAAGTATCAGCGATTCGGCCGGGATCGCCACCCGGGATCGGCTGTTCCGGTAGAGCCTCTCCTCGGGGTTGAATTTGTAGCGGGCGTCGCTCCAGGTGAAGACCTCGTCCAGCACCTCCTGTATCTTGAAGACCACCAGGCCGTCGATCTCCTCCTGATTCATCAGCCCCTCCTTAATCAGCAGGTCGCCCAATGGAATGCTGGTGTCGCGCTGGATGGCCAGGATGGATTCCAACTGCTCTGGAATAACCTTCTTGGATCGCATCAAATAGTTTTGCAACTGGTCCTGCTTGCCCTGCCGGCCGTAAACCGCCCCGGTGATCTTCCCATTGTCGAAGGCGATGGAAGCCTTATCGCTGCGGGAATTTAGCTGGAGCACCCCGGCCTTTTGGTTGCCGGAGATGAACTGCAGAACATCGGCCAGGCCGAATTCCTTTAAATTACCTTCCAGTGGCATCCTGCTCCCTCCCGAAAGAAGATGGGTTAAGGAACGGCAGCCAGGATATCAACCACAATCCCAAGGCCACGATCCCGACCGACAGGTACGGGCCGGGGCCGGCCCGGTAATCCAGCCAGGCCACAGCCCATGGGGAACGAACCAGGGCCAGCACAGCCAGCAACATTCCCCAAGCCAGCGACAACAGCCCGGCCTTGATGTCTCCCCCGGACAGGGCAAAGGACATCCCCGGCAGGATGGCATTGGCAGCAAGGGCCCCTATCCGGGCCGACCTCAAGCCTTGGATCTCCAGACTACGAGCGGCTTTTTGCTGCAGTTCGGAGGACTGGACGGAAAATATCTGGCCATGACATCTTGGGCAATATTGGGCCCCATCCTGGCCGGCCGCCAGGCACCGGGGGCAAATGCTGCGCCGGCAAACCTGGCAGCTGGCTCGGGCCAGGGCTTTTCCTACGAGCCAAGCCCATGCAACCGCCAGGACCACCCAGGCCCCCCATCCCCACCAGGGCAGCCAAAGGCTGGCTCCGAACAGGGCATACTGCTCTCCCGGGGCCGGGATGGCCGCCAGACTCCAACCGGACATGGCCTCGGCCCAAAGCATCTGAGGCTCCAGCAAGGCGTCCATCACCAAGCTGCCGCCGGATTCACGGCTCCAGCGCTCCATGCGAAGAGGATCGAGCTCTGCCGCTTTGGCCAGTTGTTCCCGGGCCTGGTTGAAATCTATCTTTTTAAGAAACACCTGGGCTAGATTGTGATAGGATTCGGCCAGCCCGTGGTCGGCTTCTATGGCCTGCCGGTAACATTCGGCCGCGCTATCTATTCTTCCTTTAAAGAAATGGACGTTGCCCAGGTTATTGAGGGCCTGGGCATTTTTATCGGTGGAGGCAATGATGGCGGCCAGATATTCCCGGGCCAGGTCCAATCGGCCCCTTCGTTTCTCCAAAAGGGCTAGGGCGAAGGCCGGCTTTAAATCATCCGGTGTCGCTTCCTGCATCCCGGCCAGGTCATCGGCCAGTCCGGCATCCCAATCCGAAATGTTGGCCCGGGACAGCGCCTCCACCCTCCCCCGGTCGGCTGAGACAAATAATTGGTGCACCAGGCTTAAGCCGGCGACTGAACATCCCACCAGACCAAGCGAGACCCAGAACATGATCCTCTGGCGGAGTCTGCCCGAGGCGGCCAAAGGCAGGGACGGAACTATCAGAGCCAGGGGCAGGCTGAAGGCCGCAATGGCCGCGGTCATGGCCAAGGCGACCGATGTGATCAGGCCGAACCTACCCCAGTAAGGCCAGTTCCTGGGCAAATAATCGGCCGTCAGATGCAGCAGATAAGGGGTCTCCTTTATGGTCAACATCAGCATGAAGATTAGCCCGCCAGCCATCATGGCCATTGAAATCCAAAAGGCAGCCATCCATCCAACCCGATATTGGCAGCGGAAATCGTGGCGACATTCCCTAGCCAGCTGGACGGCATTGCCCAAAGCAGTCGACCACCCACCCTGCCGGACGGCCAACTCCAGCCCGGTCATGATGTTCTTCGGCGAATAGCGATCGGTCAAGTCCCCCAAACTAATATATCTTTCGGCCAGCGCCCAGTCGCCATCCCTGGCCGCCCGCCGGGACTTGGCCCCCCAGAACAGGCCGGCCGCTGGCAGGTTAATCCCCAGGGCCCGGCTGCGGGAATAGGCAGACTCAGCCGCAGCAATAGCCTCCTCCAACATCCCAGTCCTATATAAATTACGACTGGCCTCATCCCACTTCCGCCAACCCATCAGGTTGGACCAGGCAAAAGTATCAGGAGCAGCCGCAACAACCGGCACGGTGTCGGGCAAGACCGGTATCTGGTCCTGGCCCTGGCAGAGCCCGGCCCGCAGGGTCAGGACGGTGTAAAAAATCAAGCCGCTAATAGGCAAAGATCTCATTGTATTACCATAACCGTCAAGTTATCAAATGTCATCAATCTGTTTGTATCATATTCCATAACTCATTAGGTTGTCAAGCAAAAATGTTTGCAATTTAGGGAGTTAACTGATATCATAGTCTGTATGGAATTGCTGATCGCCACCAAAAACGCCGGCAAGGTGAAAGAATTATCTCGTCTGCTGCAGATGCCGGGGTTTAGTTTACTAAGCTTGGCCGATTTTCCCGATTGTCCGGATGCAGTGGAGGACGGCTCCAGCTTTGAGGACAATGCCCTGATCAAGGCCAGTCTGGGGGCCTATCATAGCGGGCTGTGGACCTTGGCCGATGATTCCGGACTGGCCATCGACGCCCTGAATGGGCTGCCCGGAATCAATTCCGCACGGTTCGCCGGCCCGGGAGCCGGATACGCCGCCAACAACGCCATGATTTTAGAGATGATGCGGGACATCCCGCCTGATGGCCGAGAAGCCCGTTTCGTCTGCGTGATATGCCTGGTGGGCGGCAACAATCGCGCCTTCTTCGCCCGGGGGGAAGTTTTGGGACGGATAACCAGCCAACCAAAGGGAAATGGCGGATTCGGTTACGATCCGATCTTTCAGCCAGACGGATCCGGGCTCACCTTCGCCGAGATGCCCCAAAAGGAAAAGGACCTCATCAGCCATCGAGCAAAAGCAGTTGAGAAGATACGCCCCCTGATTGCCGGACTTTTCCAATCCCCAAAAGGCTCGGCCGGCCAAGCCAGCCCAACTTGGTCTTGACAGATCCAGCTCAGGTATTATATAATGGCATTTTGCAGATTATGCCGCGGGGCGTGGCGCAGTTGGTAGCGCGCTTGCTTTGGGAGCAAGAAGCCCCCAGTTCGAGTCTGGGCGCCCCGACCAGAATGGTTGGCATGTTCTGCAGACGATTCCGGGGACATATAGCTTATAGCCACAGCAAGTCGGGGAGTAGCGCAGCCCGGTAGCGCACCTGGTTCGGGACCAGGGAGTCGGAGGTTCAAATCCTCTCTCCCCGACCACCTTATAACAGCTTTTGGGTTGCCTTGATGAGATTGGAGGCTTCCCGAGTTTTATTGAACGACAGGGATGCCTGACATCGGATATTGCGGATCTGCACGCGCCTGTAGCTCAGTTGGATAGAGCATCTGCCTTCTAAGCAGAGGGTCACAGGTTCGAATCCTGTCAGGCGTACCAAAAGACCATGGTGGATATAGCTCAATTTGGTTAGAGCGTCGGACTGTGGCTCCGAAGGTTGCGGGTTCGAGTCCCGTTATCCACCCCATTTTGAAATATTAGAACTTTGGGCCTTCGTAAGTTTATGAGGCCCATTTTCTTTGGTCGGTTCTATTGGACGGCCTTGAGAAGCTAACCAGATCGGAAGAGCACACGTCTGAACTCCAGTCACCGAATACGATCT
>CALGNM010000067.1 GCA_937958665.1 uncultured bacterium
CCACCGAGATCTACACTCTTTCCCTACACGACGCTCTTCCGATCTGGGTTGGGGATCGATGCTGGCCAGCCCGGTGCGGAAGCGAACGCTGGAGAAATCGAACTTGACCGACTGACCGATGGCGCAGGCCGACCACGCCAAAAACATAATGAAGAAAGCTGTCTTTTTCATATCCATCCTTACTTTGGTTTTCAGAATATTATCTCAAATCAGCTTCGATATCAAGACCCTTTTTTCTTCAGATGCACCAGCAACACCCCGATATCCGAGGGAGAGACCCCGGATATTCGGGAGGCTTGCCCCAGGCTTAGTGGCCTCTGCTTTTGCAGTTTCTGGCGGGATTCATGGGACAGCCCGTATACCAGTCCGTAGTCCAGGTCGGGCGGCAGCGACATCTCCTCGAGACGCTTCATCCTTTCCGCCTCCTCCTGCTGGCGGCGGGTGTATCCCCCGTATTTTATCTCAGTCTCCACTTTGGCAATAACCAGGGGATCCAGCTCCGGACGCATTTGGTCCAAGGGCAATAATCTTTGGTAACCCACTTCCGGACGCTTAAGCAGCTCCTCCAGGCTGGCCGGCTGGCTGATGGGAGATGTACCCCATTCCTCCAAAAGCGGATTGGCCTCCCCGGGAAGAACCCTCTCCTCCCGGAGCCGGATGATCTCCCGGTCGGTCCGATCCCGTCTCTGTAAATAGGCTTCCCAGCGGGGCCGTTCCACCAGCCCCACTCGGTGGCCCAGGTCCATCAACCGGTCCTCGGCATTATCCTGCCTTAAAAGCAGCCGGTACTCGGCCCGGGAGGTGAACATCCGATATGGTTCATCTGTCCCTTTGGTCACCAGGTCGTCGATTAGCACCCCAATATACGCCTGGTCCCGCCGCAGGATCAGGGGCGGCCGGCCTCTCATCTTCAGGGCGGCATTGATGCCGGCCAGCAAACCCTGGGCCGCCGCCTCCTCGTATCCGGAGGTGCCGTTGATCTGCCCGGCCAAATACAGCCCTTCGATCCCCTTGACCTCCAGGGTGGGATAGAGCTGGGTGGGAAAAACGAAATCGTACTCTATGGCATACCCCGGGCGGGTGATCCGGGCCCTCTCCAGCCCCCTGATGGAGCGGACCATCCGCTCCTGGATTTCCTCCGGCAGCGAAGAGGATATACCATTAAGATAAAGCTCCCCGGTGTTTATCCCCTCCGGCTCGATGAACACCTGATGGGCCTCCCGTCCGGCGAAGCGCACCACCTTGTCCTCGATGGAGGGGCAGTAGCGTGGGCCCTTGCCTCGGATCCGGCCAGAATAGAGGGCCGAGAGCTGGATATTGTCGGCAATGATGCGATGGGTCTCCGGATTGGTATAGGTCAGATGGCAGGGAAGTTGGGGCAGTTTTGGCCAGATCCTCCGTCGCAGGCCGGTTCGCTGGCTGATGACCTCGTTTATCACCGTGGTAGTGGAGAAGGCCTGAGGCTCAGGGTCTCCCGGCTGTTCGGACATGGCTGAGAAGTCAACTCCCCGGGAATCCACCCGGGCCGGGGTCCCGGTTTTAAGCCGCCCCATCTCCAACCCGGCCAAGGACAGGGAGGACGACAACCCCAACGCGGGGAATTCCCCGGCCCGCCCGGCGGGGAAGGACCTGTCCCCGATGTGGATCAAACCGTTAAGGAAGGTCCCGGTGGCCACGATAACCGCCCGGGAGAAAAATTTCTGCCCGGTGTCGGTGGATATCCCAATGGCCCGCTTCCCGGCCGCGCCGGACTCCCAGAGAACCTGATCCACCATGGCCTGCCTTATCTCCAGACCCGGCAAACCCTCCAGCAGTTGCTTGGCCTGCTGAGCATAGAGGGCCCGGTCGCATTGGGCCCTAAGGGACCACACCGCCGGGCCCTTGCCCCGGTTCAGCATGCGGAACTGGATGCCCGAGGCATCGGCCAACCGCCCCATGGCCCCTCCCAACGAATCGATCTCCTTGACCAGCTGGCTCTTGGCCAATCCTCCAATGGATGGGTTGCACGACATCCAACCTATGCGGTCCAAGGAAATACAGAACAAAACGAGATCGGAAGAGCACACGTCTGAACTCCAGTCACCGAATACGA
>CALGNM010000068.1 GCA_937958665.1 uncultured bacterium
AGATCGTATTCGGTGACTGGAGTTCAGACGTGTGCTCTTCCGATCTCGGCTGAAGGACATCGACCTCGCCTTCCTGCCCATGAACCAGCCCTACACCATGACCCCCAAACAGCTGGCGGCGGCTGTCAGGATGATCAAACCCAAGGTTGTGTATCCCTACCATTACGGCGACAGCGATCTGTCCGGCCTGCCCAAATTGCTGAAGGGCGTCAGGGGAACCGAGCTGCGGATCCGCCGGTTGCCGTAAATTTTCGGGCCCCGGCCTGCCGGGGCCCGAAGGCAGGCCGGCTAAAAATATTTTTTCACTACCCCTTGACAAACTTGCCCGGTTATGATACACTCTGCCACAGTTAAACAACCCAAGCGTCCGGAAAGCCAATTCCCCGTGTCAGTTGTTAATTGACCCGGGGATTTTTTTCGGACAGAAAAACCACAAAATCCAAGGAGAAACATGAGTTTCACGGACAAGGCCATGACCTGCAAGGAATGCGGGAAACCATTCACCTTCACCGCCGGCGAGCAGGAGTTCTACCAGCAGAAGGGCTTCCAGAACGAGCCCCAACGCTGCCCCGACTGCCGGGCCGCCAAGAAGTCCCAGCGGCGCGGACCCCGCCAGATGTTCCCGGTCACCTGTGCCGGGTGCGGCGTGGAGACCGAGGTTCCCTTCAAGCCCACCGGCGACCGCCCGGTGTACTGCTCCGACTGCTTTTCCAAGAACCGCAGCTAGTCACCAAACCAGACCTACATTCTAGATTGATATAGATGCCAGGTCCAAGCCTCCCGGGAAACCGGGAGGCTTCTTCTTTTGCCCTTGCCAAAAGGGCCGCCCTGAGTTAAAATATCGCCTAACTATGACGAACCGGCGCCGCAAGAAAAAACACCCCGACTGGTGGTGGCTGCCCCTGGCCGCCATCCTGGTTTTGATGGCCGCCGCCGGGCTCCGCCTGTGGGGATCCAAACGTTCCCTGCCCCGCCTGCCGTCCCTGGCTCTGCCCCAGCGGGTCGGGCCGACCGACCTGGACTCCCTGCTGCAGGGACTGGATGCCCGGGGGTTTTCCGTGCGCCGGCAGGCCGGCAGCGATTCCCTCACCTATTCCATAATAGTGCCGCCGGGCTTCCCCCTGGTACGGGCCAACCTGGAACTCCAGCGGCTGGCCGGCCGAGCCGGCTTTAACCCGGTGAGCGCGGTGGAGGACAAAAAGAGGCAGCGGCTGGAGCTTTTATTCCTGGCCGGGGATACCCTGGGGCTGAACATCCGGCTGGCCCGCCGACGGGATGCCCCTCCGCCCAGTCTGCTGCCCAAAATAGCCCTGGCCCTTTATCCCTGGCCACCGGCCCAGCCGGAACTGGCCTCCCGCTTGGACAAACTGCCCCAGGTCAAGACCCTCATCGTCCGCAGCCACATCAAGGGCGGGGGCCGCGAGGCTTTCTGCCTCCTGCCCATGGAGCCCAAGGGCTATCCCAAGGTGGATCCCGGCCCGGGGACCATTTTGGTTGACGACCCGGCCTCCCGCATCCGGGAGAAGCTGGGCAAGGCAGCCGGACTGGCCCAGCCGGCCACCGGGTTGTGCGTCTGGCATGGCTCCCGGGCGGTGGAGGACTGGCGGGTGGCCGAGCTGGCCGCCTCCTACTGCGGCCGCCAGGATCTGGTCCTGCTGGAGCTGTTTCCCCACCCCCAATCGCTGATCAAGAAGGCCGCCCAGGCCGCCGGCTGCGGCTACCTGGCCCCCGACCTGGTAATCGCGTCCGACGCCTCGTCCCGCCAGGCCGAGGACCTGCTGCGGAAAGCCCTGGCCAGGGGCCGGCAAAAAACATTGATACTGGTGCCGACAACCCCGGCCGCCATCAAAGCCCTGGAAAAGGTGATGGCCAAGTTCCCGTTGGACAAGGCCGAATGGGTGCCGGCCTCCGGTCTGCTGCAATGAAAACCCTTCGGGCCATAATCCCGGCGCTGATGCTCCTGGCCGGGGAACTTGTCGCCCAAGAGCCGGCCCGTTGTTTGGTGGTCCTGGTAGGCGACATCATGCTGGGCCGGGGGGTGGCAAAAGAAATGGAGCGGCGGGGCCCGCACTACCCGTTCTCCGGTATCGACCTGACGGCCGATTCCCCGGCGGCCCTGGTGGGCAACCTCGAGTCCCTTCTGACCACGGCCGAATTCACCAGCGCCAGCCCCTATCGCTTTCAGGCCGATCCCGTGGCCGGGGGGAAGGCATTGGCCGGGGCCGGCTTTACCTTCCTGTCGCTGGCCAACAACCACTCCGGGGACTGCGGACTTGGCGGACTTGAGGAATCGGTTTTTGCCCTAAACTCGCTGGGGATCGGCTGGAGCGGAAGATTGGTTGCCCCGGGGGTGGGCAACGACGGCCAGGCCCTGACCGTCAGCCGGCCGGCCTTTGCCGAAAGGGCCGGAGTCCGGATCGGCTTCCTGGCCTTCTGTCAGCCCTACCTGCTGGGCTACCCGGATCTGGCCCCGGCCGATTCCGCCCTGCTTTGGCGGTCCATCGCCGCCATCCGGGACTCCTGCCAAATCATCATCGCCTCATTCCACTGGGGCCAGGAGTATAGATCGGAAGAGCACACGTCTGAACTCCCGTCACCGAATACGATCTCGTAT
>CALGNM010000069.1 GCA_937958665.1 uncultured bacterium
CCACCGAGATCTACACTCTTTCCCTACACGACGCTCTTCCGATCTGAGGATCAAGCTGATGACCGCCGAGCCGGAGATCGGCAAGATCTACCAGGCCCGAGTGGTCAAGATCATGAACTTCGGGGCCTTCGTGGAGTTCATGCCCGGGCAGGAGGGACTGGTCCACATCTCCGAGCTGGACAAGAAGCGGGTGGAGAAGGTGGAGGACGTGGTCAAGGAGGGCCAGCAGATCATGGTCAAGCTGATCAAGGTCGACCCCGACACCGGCAAGGTCAGCCTGTCGCGCAAACAGGCCATGTAGAGGCTTTCGAGGCCGGGCTGCCGCCCGGCCTCTTTCTTTTACCGGGCGGCGCCGGCTGCCCCTGGATAATCCCCAGTATTGACCTATGCCGGAATTGATGTTATATTATTACAGAATGAGAAAACCTCTGATCATCTGGGTGTCGCTGTCCCTGATGGCGTCAGCCGCGGGGGCCGGGGTGCTGGAACACTCCATCCGGTTTGACGGGATCATCCCGGCCATTCAACGGGCCGGAGATTACCAGGTGCTGTCGGTGTCCGGACAGGCCAACCTGGCCCGGCCGGGACTGCCCTGGCTGCCGGTGACGACCGTCACGTTGCTGCTGCCGCCCGGGGCCGCGGTCCGTTCGGTGGCGGGCCAGCCGTTCTTCCGGGAACTGGAGGGCAGGTTCAGCCTGTATCCCGCCCAGCCATGCCGGCCGATCTCGGAGAGCGGCCCCCAGCCTTTCCTCAAGGACCTTGCGGCCTATTCCTCCGACCAGGCCTTCCCGGCCGATCCGGTCGTCAGCTGGAGCCAGGGCAGCGCCGGGGGCTACCGCCTGGTGAGCCTGGTGATCTGCCCCTTCCGATACCGGCCCCGGTCGGGCGGGCTGGAAGTGTTGGAACGGCTGGATCTTTCGGTCCAATACCATAGCGGCCCGGCCAAGCTTCAGGCCCCCGCCCGGGGTGGGCGATGGTTGGCCCCAGCGGCCGAGAATTTGGACAAGGCCGATGCCTGGTATCCTGATCCCAGCCCGGCCAAGGGGGGGCAACACGACCTGCTGATTGTGACGCCGGCCCAATGGGACACGGTCTTTCAGCGGCTGGCCGAATGGAAGCGGCAGAGGGGGATGTCGGTCAAGGTCGCTGCTCTGGATTCGGTGTATGCCCTCTTTCCGGGCCGCGACCAGGCCGAGAAACTCCGCAACTTCATCATCCAGCAATACCTGTCGTTTGGCATCAGCCATCTGCTGCTGGGGGGAGACTATGGGGTGGTCCCCGGCCGGACGGCCATGGCCATCCACAGCGGCTATGAGGAGATCACCGGCCGGACCGGCCTGGACAGCCTGATCTGCGACCTCTATTACGGCGACCTGGACGGGGACTGGGACCTTGACGGCAACGGCATCTTCGGCGAGCCGGGGGACAGCGTGGACATGTATCCCGAGATCTGGGTGGGGCGGGCCCCGGCCTCGGGCCTGGCCCAGGCCCAAACCTTCGTCGGCAAGGTCCTGGAGTACGAGAGGACCCCTCCGGGGGAATATCTGCCCCGGGCCTCATTCTGGGCCTCCTGGCTGGATGCCTCCACCGACGGGGCCGCGGCCAAGGAGATGGTGGTCCGTGATTTTTTAAGCGGCTACTTCTCCCCTCCGGAAAGGCAGTACCAGAGCCTGGGCAACCATGATCCGGCGGCGGTGGTCGCCGCTCTGGAGGAGGGCCGGCATCTCATCAACCACAACGCCCATTCCGGGTTCTTCAAGATGCAGGGCGGGAACGGCTGGCTGGATACCACCCTGATGGATACCCTGGAGAATGCCGGGAGATGGGGCATCCTGTACTCGGTGGGCTGCCAGGCCGCCGGTTTCGACTCCAGCTGCATCGGGGAGCATTTCGTCAACAATCCCTCGGGCGGCGGGCTGGCCTTCATCGGCAATTCCCGTTACGGTTGGTATTTCCCGGGCTTCCCCGGCTACAGCCCCTCGGACCTCTACGACTACGCCTTCTTCGACCGCCTGCTGATCAGGCCGGCCCCGGACCTGGGGCAGGCCCTGGCCCGCTCCAAGGCCGACATGGTGCCGCTCTCCCGGGCCGACGGATATTTCCGGTGGGTCAACTACAACCTGAATCTGCTGGGCGACCCCACCCTGGCGGTGTGGCGCTCCGGGCCGGACAGCCTGTCAGTATCCTGCCCCGACAGCGTCAACGCCGGACAGCTGGCAATCCCGGTCTCTGTCAGGGGTGGTGAGGGCCCGCTGGCCGGGGCGATCGTTACCCTGCGGGTGGATTCCAGCTATCTGCGGGCGGAGGCGGACCGGGCCGGGCTGGCGGTGCTGTCGGGTTACGCCTCCTCACCCCAGCAGGCCCTGCTGACCATCTGGGCGCCAGACTGCAGGCCATATCAGAAAAACCTGGCCATCGTCGACCCCGGCCCCTGCCTTGTCCCGGTGGGACAACGCTGGTCCGAAGCCTCCGGCGACGGCTTGCCCTCGCCGGGTGAATCGGGGGATCTTGATCTGCTGGTGAGGAATGCCGGAACCCTGCCCGCCGGCACCGGAGCCAAGGCCGTGCTCAGGGCCCGGGACAGCCGGGCGATGGTTCTGGACAGCCTGGCCGACATCTCCGGCCTGATCCCCGGCGACAGCCTGTGGGTTACCGGCCTTACCCTAGTCCTGGATCCTTCATGCCGGGACGGCGATGCGCCCGGCCTGGAACTGGCGCTGACCGATTCTGCCGGCAGCATCTGGAGCTATCGGCTGGCCTTGCCCGTGTCGGCCCCGGCGGTGGGCTTGGCCAACTTTCATGTCTCCGACAGCTCCGGAGGCAATGGCAATGGCATGCCGGAGCCGGGCGAGCTGGTGTCGCTGCAGACGGTGCTGAGGAATAAGGGTGGAGCGGCGCTGGTCAAGGGGCTGTTCACCCTGGAGAGCGACGACAGCCTGGCCGTAGTGATAACAGGGCAGGACAGCCTGGGGTTGCCGGCCGATTCATCCGCCAGCCTGAACTTCGCTTTGGGGATAGATCCGGCGGTTCCCGATACCGGCCATCTGGTCCGATTGCTGCTCAAGGGGGAATACCCCGGTGGGCCCACGGTGGACACCCTGCTTCTGCTCATCGGACCGGCGGGATTGGATGACCATATGGAGGGGGACAGCAATTGGTCGGTATCCGATTCCGGCTGTTGGCACCTTAGCTCGCGCAGCTTCTATTCCCCGGGGCAGAGCTGGTATTTTGGCACCGAGGCCGAGGGCTGGGCCCCCTATACGGCCCGGGACACCTTGGAGAGCCGGCCGTTCCTGATCGGTCAGAACTACCAGCTCTCCTTCTGGCAAAGTTATGATTTCATTCCCGAATGGTCCTATGGGTTCATCGAGCTGTCCGGGCCATTCGGCGCCCGGCTGTTGGACCTGCTGGCCGGATCCTCGCCGGGCTGGGAGCGCAGGACCTACGACCTTTCGGACTATGCTCCGGGCGAGGCCATCCGGCTGAGGTTCATAGCCCTGGCCGACAGCGCCGGGCCGGGTATCAGGTCGGAGGGGTGGTTCATAGATGATGTGTCGGTGGGGCCGATCCCGGCCGGGGCAGGGGGGGGGCGGCTGCCGTCGGTTTGGCCCGACCAGCTGTCGCCGGCTTATCCCAATCCGTTCTTCTCAGCCGTCCAGATCCCCTTCAGCCTGGGCCGCCGCACCCGGGTGGAGGTGATCGCTTACAATGTCCTGGGACAGAAGGTGGCCACCCTGGCGGCCGGGACCTTCCCGGCTGGCCGCCATGTGATCAACTGGGACGGCAGGGCATCCAGCGGCGACAGGCTGGCGGCCGGGGTATATCTGGTCAAAATGACGGTATCCGGATCCTCGATGATCCGCAAGCTAACCAAGCTAAAATGACCGGTTGGTATTGACATAAGGCTTTTTAGTGAGTATACTTATAGGATATCCAGGTCAAATGAGGAGCCGACCATGCCTACCTATGAATACGAGTGCAGCATCTGCGGACACCGCTTTGAGCAGTTTCAGTCCATCAAGGACCACCCCCTCAGCGAATGTCCCAAGTGCGGAGGCCGAGTGGAGCGCCTGCTGGGGTGCGGTGCCGGACTGTTGTTCAAGGGTTCGGGCTTCTACATCACCGACTACCGCAGCAGCGATTACCGCCAGAAGGCCAAGGCCGATGTTCCCGCCCCAGCGGCCAAGCCGGAGGCTCCCAAAACCACCAACGATGGAGGCCAGAAATGAGAAAGGCGATGATACTGGCGGCCCTGGCGACCCTGGCGGCCGGGACTTTGGCGGCCCAGGGGACCGAACCGGTTTCCCTGCCGTCGTACAACAGCCTCTCAACCCTCAGCCAAGGCTTCTTCGACCTTAGCCGGCTGTCCATGAGCCAGAGCTTCACCATGAGCTACCTGGCCACCGGCCGGGGCAGCCTGATGGCCAACACCTATCGCAACAACATCGGCTACCGCCTGACCGACCATCTGGAGATGAACCTGGACCTGGCCTACCGTTTCACCCCGTCCCGGACCAACACCCTGTGGTCCGCCTCCGAGGCCCAGCAGAGCCTGTTCATACCTTCATTTGGCATCAGATACCAGCCCAGCAACAGCTTCAGGCTGGAACTGCAGTACAACCAGGTCGATCCCCTGCAATATGGGCCCTGGTACCGCCGCTTTTGATCGATCGCAACATCCAAGGAAAGGGAAACTTAACGGCCATTCAAGGTCAGCCACAATTCAGTAATGTCGTCTTTGTCTATGAGGTTGTCATGAAACAGACCTTGATAATGGCCATTGCCGTTTGCTGTTTGGCGTTTTGGGCCGGTGATGGCTTCTCCCAGGTCCACCCGCTGGCCGGGACCACCGCGGCCACTTTTCTCAAGATAGGGGCCGGGGCCAGATATTCGGCCCTGGGAGAGGCGGGGATAGCCTTCAGCGATGATGCCACCGCCTGCTACTGGAATCCCTCCCGGATGCCGGTGCCCGGCTCGGTGCATTTTCAGCATAACGCCTGGCTGGCCGGGACCACGGTGGATGATGTTTACATCTCCCGGGGATACCGCAAGCACCGGCTGGGGGTGGGGGGGCGGTTGCTTTCCTCCGGCGACATCCCACTGAGGGACGGCATTCCCTCGCCGGAGCCGGTAGATTATTACCGGGCCTACGATTTCTTCGGGGGACTTTCGTATGCTTTCGTTCCCTCGTCCCAGCTTTCGGCTGGAATCTCCTATCGCCGTCTGTATCAGAAGATATACCTGAGCTCGGCCTACGGCCATACCCTGCAGGCCGGGGTCAATGTCAATCTGCTGGATGGCCGGGTATCGCTGGCGGGGACGGCGGACAATGTGGGCCCCAGGATGCAGATGGCCTACAACTTGTTCAAGCAGCCCACCGCCTTCAAGGTGGGGGCGGCCTACCGCCATCCCGGATTGTTGTGGGACGGCCGGATGATGGGGGCGGCCGACGTGGTCAAGCCGCTTGATGGCGACTGGCAGGTCCGGATGGGAACGGAATATCTTTGGAAGGGCCAGCTGGCCCTGCGGTTGGGATACAAGACCGGACACGACACCGAGAGCTACAGCCTGGGGACCGGCTATCGTTGGAGGCAATACGCCTTTGATTACGCCTTTATCCCCAGCCGCTACGATCTGGGAACCTCCCACCGCTTTTCGCTGGGGATCGGACATTGAAGCTCGGGATGGCCGCCAATATCCTGCTGATATCGCTGGCTGCGGCCTCAGCGGCCCGGGCCGGGGACGATGGCCAATGGGCTGACCGGTGGATGGGGAGGGACAAGCTGTCCCATTTCGCCTTCAGCCTGGGGGCGGTGGGGCTCTCCCACCATCTGCTGGCCGCCGAGAGCGGATTCAGCGGTTCCCGGTCCAGGAGCCACGCGGCCGGAGTGGCCGTTTCTTTGGGGCTGGCCAAGGAGGTCAGGGACCAAGCCAGCCCGGGGAATACTTTCAGCCTCAAGGACCTTGCCGCCGACCTGCTGGGCACTGCTGTCGGGCTGCTTATATTTACCATAAATGATAGATAAATTTTCAATTGGTATAAAATGGGTTTGGAAGGCAACCTAAAGGACTTTGACCTGTCCGACATCTTGCAGTTGATCCAGATGGGGAAGAAGACCGGGGCGTTGGAGGTCAGTTCGGACAGCGACATCGGGAACATCTACTTCAGCGAGGGCGCCGCGGTCCATGCCACCGCCACCGACATCCAGGGGGATGAGGCGGTGAACCGCATCCTGCGCTGGCGGCAGGGGTCGTTTGCCTTTCGGCCCGATGTGGCCACCGATCAGCACAGCATTCAGGCCCCGCTACAACATTTGGTGCTGGAGGCGGCCCGCCAGATCGACGAGTGGCAGGATATCCAGAAGCTGCTGCCCAGCCTGGACATCGTGCTGGCCATCGAGGAGAACCCGGCGGCAGGCACCGAGGACATCAAGCTTGAGCCGGCCGAGTGGCGGGTGCTGGCGCTGGTGGACGGGATGCGCAACATCAGCCAGGTGGTCAAGGAAAGCCATATGGGTGATTTCGAGACCTGCAAGGTGCTTTATGGCCTGGTGTCCTCGGGGTTGCTCAAGCAGGTGGCCAAACCCAAGCCGGTGGAGCCTCCTCCGCCGCCCAAGCCGGCCGCCCCGGTCCCGGCGGCCCCCAAACCCAAGCCGGAGCCGCCCAAGCCTCCGGAGCCGGAGAAAAAGGGGATGTTGGGTGGGCTGTTCGGGAAAAAGAAATAACACCGAAGATTTGCTTCTTCGGTGTTTTAACATCTTTTTTTATCGATGAATTCCAGGATTGTTTCGATAATAGCTTTATTGGCCACGGCCTTCGGCCTGGCCGCCGGATATCAACGGCCGGGGTTGCAAACCTCCGATCGGGATCAGGGCGGAGAGGAGAGGGCGCTGGTCTGGGTATCATTCCGGGACAAGGCCGGTACCTCCAAGACTACGGAGATCGACCAAAGGGCTTTGCGGCGGAGGGCCCGGTTGGGGCGGGCCCTCACCTACGGCGACCTGCCGGTCAGCCCCAAATACCTGGAGGCGGTCCGCTGCACCGGGGCCGAGATTCGGGTGGTCAGCCCCTGGCTAAACGCCGTCAGTGTGTCGGCCACCAGGGAGCAGGCCGTTAGGCTGGCGGAAATTGACGGGGTGGAGGCGGTGTCTCCGGTGGCGGTGTTCCGCCGTCCCGGCCAAGATGCTATTCCGTCGGCTCCGGCTGAGAAGGGTCCGGCCTTGATCGACTACGGGCCTTCCTCGGACCAGGTGGCCATGATGAAGGTGGACCAGCTGCACAAGAAGGGATATTCCGGCAGCGGGGTCAGGGTGACCATCATCGACACCGGTTTTGACCGCTGGCACCAATCGCTGCTAAGGGTCCGGGTGGTGGCCGAACGCGATTTCCAGCGAACGCTGCCCGGGGGCCTGCCCGATACCGTCACCTCCTTTCAACCGGAGCAGGATTCCCTGCTTTCCCAGACCAGCCACGGCACTGCCATGCTGTCTCTGATCGGAGCCTACCAGCCGGGGACCCTTATTGGAACCGCCTACAACGCCGATTTCATCCTAGCCAAGACCGAGAGGCAGGCCGGCTCGGATTTCTATCAGGAGGAGGACTGGTGGATAGCCGCCCTGCAGTGGGCGGCCGACAGCCAGGGCACCGACATCGTCTCCAGCTCGCTGGGCTACCGCTACTGGTCGGACTCCGTGGCCTGCAATTACGGATATTGGCAGATGGACGGCGCCACCGCCCGCTGTTCCCGGGCCGCCGACAGCGCCGCCGCCCGGGGGGTGTTGATAGTTAATTCCATCGGCAACGTCGGGGCCGGGCACGACACCAGTCTGGTGGCCCCGGCCGACGCTAAGGGGGTGCTGGCAGTGGGAGGGGCCTGGTCGTCCAGCGGGCTGTGGTCCAGCGGGGCGGCCACCGGGCCGGCCCCGGACAGCATCCGCATTTTGCCTCCGGGGAGAACTGATTCGGCCGCCATCCGCCGCATCAAACCCGACGTCTCCAGCTCCTGGCAGAACTACTGCGCCAGCAACTATCCCGGCAGCGACGGGCGTTACGACCAGTATTACTACGGGGCCGGCACCTCGGGGGCCACCGCCCTGACCGCCGGGCTGTGCGCCCTGTTGTTGGAGGCCCATCCCGCTTGGCGGGGCCAGCCAGCCGGGGTGGCGGAGGCCCTGAAATTCAGCGGCTCACTGAAGACCACGGTGGAAGCCGTTTACTCGGCTCCGGAGTCGCTGAACATCGCTTTGGGAGCCTATCCGCTTTATAACCCCGGGTTTTCGGGCATAGCCAACCTGCACAAGTACGTCACCCTTGACGGGGCGACCTACGATCTGTACGACGCCTACCGGCTGGGATGGGAGATCGGAAGAGCACACGTCTGAACTCCAGTCACCGAATACGATC
>CALGNM010000070.1 GCA_937958665.1 uncultured bacterium
TCGTATTCGGTGACTGGAGTTCAGACGTGTGCTCTTCCGATCTCGATCTCTTCCACCTTCAGCAGATGCTCGATCTTCTTGATGATGCCCCGGATCTGGGGGGTGTCGTTCTTCTCCACCGTATGGTGCAGTTTCCTTATGCCCAGCGACCGGACTATCCGCTTCTGCTTCTCGCTGCGGTCGATGGTGGAATGCACCTGGGTGATTCTGAGCTTCTTTGTTTTAGACACGGATTTTCCTCACTGACGAATCGTTTTGACGGAAGGCCTGCGCGCTGGCCGGCCTTTTATCGGTGTTTACTGGGCTTCGGCCGGGGTCGGAGCGGCAGGCTCGGGGGCTGAGGACGCCGCCGGCCGGTCCTTGAAACGCTCGGCCAGGATGTCCTTGGGCAGCCTCAACTGCCGCAGCCCGTTGAGGGTGGCCTTGACCAGGTTATGAGGGTTATTGGAGCCCAGGCTCTTGGTCAGGATATCGGTGACCCCGCAGGCTTCCAGCACCGCCCGGACCACATTGCCGGCGATCACCCCGGTGCCGGTGGCGGCCGGCCGGAGCAGAACCTGGCTGGCCCCGAATTTTCCGACAACCTGATAGGGGATCTTGCCCCCGGACACCGAATACTCCATGATGTTCTTCTTGGCGTCCTCGGTGGCCTTGCGGATGGCCTCGGAAACCTCCCGGGCCTTGCCTTTGCCTATTCCCACGTGCCCGTTGCCGTCGCCCACCGTCACCAGGGCGGTGAACCCGAACCGCTTGCCGCCCTTGACCACCTTGGCCACCCGGTTGATGTGGACCACCTGCTCCCTGAGGTCGCCCAGCGAATTCAAGTTAACTCTCGCCAAAATCGTATCTCCTAATTCTTTAGAATTTCAATCCGGCTTCCCGGGCGGCCTCGGCCAGAGCCTTGACCCGGCCGTGATAGATGTAGCCGCCCCGGTCGAACACCACCTGGCTGATACCCTTATCCAGGGCCAGCTTGGCTATCCGCTGCCCCACCAGCTTGCTGGCGGCTATCTTGCCACCCTCGGTATGCTCCAACCGTCCGGTGGAGGCCAGGGTCTTGTGGTTAAAATCGTCTATGATCTGGGCGTAGATGTGCTTGGAGCTGCGGAACACGCACAGCCGGGGCCGCTCCCCGGTCCCCCGCACCTTGCGGCGAATCCTGACGTGCCTCCTGATCCTGGCGTCTCTGATCTGCTTTGCTTTATCTGACATGTTCGTAAATCCGGTATTTGGTATTATCGGTTTTCAGGCTGGATGGTCCCTGCCAACGCCCGTAAATTTACCTAATTAGGAAGCTCTGGGCCTATCAGCCACCGGCCCCGGCCGCCGCCTTGCCGGCCTTGCGACGGATGACCTCGTCGCGGTAGCGGATGCCCTTGCCCTGGTATGGCTCGGGCTTGCGGCACTGCCGGATGATGGCGGCCGCCTCACCCACCGCCTGCCGGTCGATGCCCTTGACCACGATGCTGGTCTGGTAGGTCTTGTCCTTGGCCTTGAGCTGCGGCTCGTCCTGGATTTCGAACTCCACCCCGGGTGGTTTGGGCAGATGGATGGTGTGGGAGTAGCCCAGCGACAGGGTCAGCCCCTTGGGATCCACCGCCGCCTTGAAGCCAATGCCGTACACCTGGAGGACCTTCTGGAACCCCTGGCTGACGCCGGTTACGGCGTTGGCCAGCAGGGCCCGGGTCAGGCCGTGCAGGGCCCGATCGAACTTTTCGTCGCTGGACCGGGTGACCACCAGCCGGCCGTCCTCCTGGCTGACCTTGATGTTGGGATGAACTGGCTGCTCAATGCTGCCCTTGGGCCCGGTAACCTTGACGGTCTGGCCCTTGATCTCAGCCTTGACCCCCTGGGGCAGGCTAATTGGTTTTTTTCCGACCCGAGACACTATTATTCTCCTTAAACAATTCGGTTACCAAATATGGCAGACTACTTCGCCGCCCACCCCCGCCTGCCGGGCATCTTTGTCCTTCATCAGCCCCCGGGAGGTGGAAATGATGGCCAGGCCGGTGCCGCTCTTCACCCGTGGCACCCGGTCCCGGTCGGCATAGACCCTCAGGCCGGGGGTGCTGACCCGCTTCAGGCCCTTGATGAAGTGCAGGCCCTGGTCGTCGTAGCGCAGGTAGATTCGGATGATGTTCTGGCGGTTGTCGGTGATGTATTTGAAGTTGGAGATCAGGCGCTCCTTCATCAGGATCTTGGTGATCCCCAGTTTCATCTTGGACGAGGGAATATCCACCTTCTTCAGCTTGGCCTTGCCGGCGTTGCGGATCCTGGTCAGCATGTCGGCAATGGGATCGGTCATCGACATATCGTTGCTCTCCTAATAAATGGTCTGTTCGAAATTACCAGCTGGCCTTGGTCAGCCCGGGTATCTCGCCCCGCAGGGTCAGCTCCCGCAGGCAGATCCGGCACAGGCCGAAGTCCCGGTAGTAGCCCCGGGAACGGCCGCAGCGGTTGCAGCGGTTGTGCTGTCGGACCCGGTACTTGGGCCGG
>CALGNM010000071.1 GCA_937958665.1 uncultured bacterium
CCACCGAGATCTACACTCTTTCCCTACACGACGCTCTTCCGATCTCATTATCTGATATATCTGCCCACGGGATCCCAAGAAGCAGTCCACTACTTTGGGATCGAAATGCACTCCTCGGTTATTGATGATGTCTCGAAAAGCATCTTCAGGTTTATGGATATCGACCCGATATGGGCGGGCGGATGTCATCGCATCGTAATAATCGGCCAAGGCAGTTATCCGCCCGGATATGGGGATTTCCCCGCCCTTTAAACCCCGGGGGTAGCCGGTCCCATCCCATTTCTCATGGTGAGTGAGTGCTATAACCGAGGCCAACCTTATAAAACCATGGCCCGATCCCTCTAATATTTTTGCTCCAATAATTGTGTGCTGTTTCATTATTTCCCATTCTCCGGAATCGTGTTTCCCTGGCTTTAACAAAATATGGTCCGGAATTCCTATCTTCCCTATATCGTGCATCGGAGCGGCATAGACAATGGCATCGATAGTAGCTGAATTCAGCCCCATATTCCTGGCGATGATTCCAGCATATTGGCTGACCCGTTTGATGTGGTCCCCTGTCTCCTTGTTTTTATACTCAGCCGCCAAAGACAACCTGTAGATAGCTTCCAATGAGGCGGATCTTATCCTTTCTAATGATTTTCGGAGTTGGATGGTCCTTCTTGATACCTCCTTTTCGAGCTCCTTTTGGTAGTTTAATAAATGGTCATGATATTCTTTGACTTTGAGCAAAGATCTGATTCTAGCCTGCAGTTCGGTCAAATCCACCGGCTTGTTCAGGAAATCGTCTGCACCAGCCTCCAGAGCTTTTACCCGGCAAACCACCTCATTTACCCCCGAGACCACGACCACCGGGATCATCATCAAATCCGGATTAGCCTTTACCTGCCTGATGGCGTCAAGGCCATCTACTCGAGGCATCACCACATCCATTAAAATAAGATCAGGCAAATTAGAGATTGCATTTAAAACAGCTTCCTCTCCGTCCCTAGCCGTCAACACCTTGTATCCCAAGTCGGAAAGGACCGAACCCATAAGTTCTAAGTTGGCTAATTCATCATCAGCTACCAATATTTTCGGCGGGTGGTTCATGGTCTTATGTCTTACCTAGCAACTTTTCTACTTTTCCAAGCAAGGCAGTTTCGTCAAACGGTTTTACAAGATAATCGTCTGCTTCGGGAGAATGCATTTTTAATGGATTGATGGCATTTGGTTTTCCGGTCATCAACATGATTTTAACCCTGTCAAGGCTGCGGTGATCTCTCAGCCATTCCATTAATTTTAGACCGTCCAAACGAGGCATAACCAGATCTGTTATTATCAGATCGACATTCTTCCCTTCAATGATTTCCTGGGCTTGCTTCCCGTCAGTAGAAATCAACACAATGTATCCGGCTCGCCCAAGGATCAGTGCTATTGTTTCTGCCAGCACTTTCTCATCGTCCACTATCAATACGGATTTCATATTCTAGCCTCCCTGGGGCGGGAGAACGATCGAGAACTGATTCCGTATTCCTTTAATTTTAACTGAAGGTTTTGGCGCGCCATGCCTGCCATCGCTGCGGCCTTGGTTACATTGCCCCCTGTTATCTTTAATATACCCTCAACATACTGGCGTTCAAATAGTTCCCTCGCTTCCTTTAGGGGCCTATCCAGCGGAAGAATCACCTGATCCAGTTCAATCTCCTGACCATGACGCGGCACATCAGACATTTTAATTATACTGCCTGAGCACATCGTTACTGCGTGCTCTATAGCATTCTCCAACTCTCGCACATTTCCCGGCCAACTGTAGCGCGCCAGATATTCAGCTACTTCCGGGCCGAACCCCTGAATTTGCTTGGATTGTTCGGCACAATACTTGTGCAAGAAATGATGGGCCAGCAACATTACATCATCAGGCCTGTTTCTCAAGGGGGGCAAGGTTATTTGAATGACATTCAACCTGTAATATAAATCTTGTCGAAAATTGCCGCGCTTTACCTCGGCTTCCAAGTCTTGATTAGCTGCGGCCAAGACCCTCACATCGACTTCCACTGGAGATGTAGCGCCAACAGGGAAAAAAACCCCCTCCTGTAAAACCCGCAACAGTTTCACCTGGGTGCTAAGAGGCATGGTTGCGACCTCGTCAAGAAATATGGTGCCCTTATCTGCCACTTGGAAAAGGCCCTGTTTTGCCATGGCCGCGCCGGTAAACGCCCCCTTGGTATGCCCAAACAGCTCTGATTCCAGCAGGGTTTCTGGGATTCCCCCACAGTTTAAAGGGACAAAGCGGCCGGCCTTTCTACGGCTATTGAAATGTATGGCCCTGGCTACCAATTCCTTACCAGTGCCTGATTCGCCCTGTATCAGCACGGTGGTATTGGTATCTGCAATTTTACGTATTAGTTCGAAAATGGCCAACATTTTATCACATCGGGCAACGATGTTTTCAAAACCATAGCGCTGATCCAGAGTCTGTTGTAAATATCTGTTATGGTCTAATAGTTTTTTTCTTTCCGCCCCCTGCCTGATTGAAAGGAGAACATCCTCGGCATGGAGTGGTTTTTCTAAGTAATCATAGGCACCCGACCTGATGGCGCGTACAGCACTTTCTACCGTAGCATGCCCAGTTATCATTATCAATGATGTTTCCGGCGATATCTCTTTTAGTTTTGGTATTAACTCTAAGCCAAGGATATCCGGCAGGCGCATATCAAGCAAGATAACGTCATAATCTGACTCAGCGGCCATTTTAAGGCCAGACTTTCCATCACCCACCACCTGAATTTGGAACCCTGCCCCGGATATAATCTGGGACAGTATTTCCCGTATCGGCTCCTCATCGTCTATAACCAACACTCTTATATCAGATTGCTTGTCCATACCGTTTCCCTTCTTCACTCGTATATTGTTCAAAATGTATTTCCATGACGGTTCCGGTTTCCGACTGACTAGTTAGATCAAAGCGGCAATTGTTTTCTTGCAACAATCTCCGGGCTAATGATATTGAGAGGTCCATTCTTGGTTTCCAGGCTGGTCCAAACGGCTCTTTCAGATCTGATAATTCCTGAGAGGGAATTACCAGTGAAGGGCATGAAATAGAGATTGACATGTCTTCTTGACGATGGGTAATTGAGATATTTATTGCCCCACCATCAACCAGCCGCTTCCCCTGGAATACCATAATATCCACCAAAACCTGCTGCATTTGCCCAGAATTCACCAATACTGGCTTTTCATATTCACCACGATCGATGTTTATCCGCACCTTCCTTCCAGACAGATAGTAGTTCACTAACCCCACCGCCTTGTTTATTATGTCAGAAATCAATACAGTGCTTTTTGTATCGTGGTTATCCTTGTTATATAAGGAAAGACTGTCCAATATCCCATTTAGTCTTTCAACCGATTTCGAAATACTTCCAAGTGAACGTTGTAATTTATTATCGCTTCCCAAGCTCATTCCGAAGTACTCCACGCCCAACGTTATGGCCGACAAAGGATTTCTCATTTCGTGAACCAGGCTGGAGGAGATTTCCCCTAAAATTGCATATTTGTAAGAATCAAGAAGTTCTGTCCGTTGAGTCTCAAGTTGGTTTGCCATGTTCCGAACATGGGTTGATAAACTTATATTTTCCACAGCCATCGATACGTTCTTTGACAATAGGGCCAAGCCCGTTCGTTGCTCGGCATCTAAATTTCCATTGAGGGGTTTGATGTATATCATCCCATATTTTATCCCCTTGGCCTCCAGGGATGCTTGCATTGCTACAAGTTCGTAATCATCAATCCAGTTATTATTTGCCACCTGTTTACCATCATTAAGTACAATTTTTATTGCAGCCTCGCTGATTATATGATTCAGCGACTGCATTGTCACGTTTAGAAGTTTATCTATATCCGTATCACTGGCAAAGAGGTCATAAATACGATATAGGGCCAGGTCCCTTTTTAATTGATTATTTTCCACAGACAATCGTTGCGTTTTCATTGAATGTTCAATTTTTACTTTTAACGTCTCCAATTTAAATGGCTTCTGCAGATAATCCGCCGCCCCCATTTGCAGCGTTTCTACCGCAGTCTCCACTGATCCATAACCGGTAATTATCAACACTACCAATCCGGCATTAATGGCCTTGGCTGCTTTGAGCAACCAGATGCCGTCATGGTCTGGTAGGTTTAAATCAGTTATCATGACATCCCAAGGGTTCTGTTCCGATTGTTTCTGCATGATGCTCAGGCCATCGGAAGCGGCGGGAACGGCTTCTACCCTATGACCCATAGCATGTAGACCCTTTACAAGAAAATTCCTCAACTCCGGG
>CALGNM010000072.1 GCA_937958665.1 uncultured bacterium
ACGAGCTCGTATTCGGTGACTGGAGTTCAGACGTGTGCTCTTCCGATCTCGCAGCACCGTGCTTAATCGCTTCGCTGACCGTCTGGAGCGGGCCCGGCCGGGCCTGATGGCCCAGGTTTCGGAAATTCTTTGGGGGTAGCTGATGCCCAGCGATTACGGCTACATCAACGCCAGGCTTAAGGGACAGCATTCCAGACTGCTGAAGGCCGGTAATTATGAGGAGCTGCTGAACCTTCCCGACTTTGAGGCTTTCTCAAAGTGGCTGGGCTCCAGCCCCTATTCCCGGGAATGGCAGGAGGCCCAGTCCCGCTTTTCCGGGCTGGCGGCGGCCGAGGAGGCGCTTTCGGCCAGTTTCAATTCGGCCACCCGGCTGATGAGGAGGATTTCGGAGGGTCGGCCCCGCCAACTGATGGAGGTGATCGTCCGGCGCTGGGACCTGGAGAACCTCAAGGCGGTGATCCGGGGCCTGCACCACCGTTGGCCGGCCGAGGAGATCTTGCGAGGGGTGCTGCCGGCCGGCAGCCTGACCAAGGTACAGCTGGCGGAGCTGGCCGGGCAGGCTGACCTTCGGGATCTGGCCGATACCCTGTCAACCTGGGGTCTGGAATGGGCCATGCCGCTTAGCCGGGCGCTGCCGGAATACCAGAATCGGCCCGACCTGGCCGACCTGGAGCTGACCATGGACCGTTACTATTACTATCAGTCACTGCGGGAGCTGCGGGGCCTGGACCGGGACCGGGAGGTGTTGCGGGAAATCCTGAGGCGGGAGATCGATCTGCTCAATGTCAGATCCATCAAGCGCCTGCGGGAGCAAGGCACGGGAACCGAAGCCCGGCAGGCGGCCGAGCCCGGTCGCTACTACCTGCCGGGCGGACGCCTGCTGACCCTGGAGAAGTACCTGGCGCTGCTCGACCCCAGGGAATCCCGGAAAGCTATGCGATCCCTGCGGGGCACCCCGCTGTTCCGTCTGTTGGAGGGCCAGGACGACCAGGAGATGAAGGACTGGCAGGAGAAAGCCGATGCCTACCGGGGGGACCCGCTGGGCATCGAGGTGGCAGTGGGCTTCATCTGGCGCAAATACTTTGAGGTGGCCAATCTTCGTTTAATTGCCCGGGGCAAGCACTTCGGCCTGCCGGCCGAGCGGATCCGCCAGCAGCTTTTGGTTGCTTAAGAAATTCCGGATAAATAACCTCAACCCAAATTAGAGGTGTCCTATGAGAGTGTTCCTGACGGCACTGTTGCTGGGGGCCCTAGGCCTTCCCCTGCTGGCTCTGGAGCCGCCCTCCGGCCTGCAGGCGGCGGACACGCCCAACGATGAGGGAAACTCCCTGACCATCAGCTGGGACAAGTCGCCCCAAGACCAGGGCGACGCCGATCGCTTCAAGGGCTACCAGATCCTCCGCTCCGAGAGCCAGGAGGGCCCCTTTGCCGAGGTGGGATTCGCGATTGGGGGCAAGACCGAATTCCGGGACAACGTGGAGCCTCTCAAACCCTATTACTATCGGGTGGTGGCCATATCTCCCGAGGACAGTGCCGGTACCGCTGCGGTCGGACCGGCCTTGGCCACCGCCCAGTGGTTCGACAGCAGCCGGGCCAACGTGCTGATCCTGACCGTGCTCATTTGCTTCCTGATCATCTGGTACATCGAGCGGGCCAAGCGGGGCGAAGAGCTTTTTATCCGCAAGATCCAGGGGCTGGATGCGGTGGATGAGGCGGTGGGCCGTTCCACCGAGCTGGGCAAGCCCATCATGTTCTCATTCGGGCTGGGCGAGATCAAGGACATTGTGACGGTGGCCGCCCTGGCCATTCTGAGACAGGTGGCGGTGCGCTGCGCCCAGCACGGCACCGAACTGCTGGTACCCAACTGGGACCCGCTGGTGATGGCCGCCGCCCAGGAGACCGTCCAGCAGGCCTACTCCGAGCCGGGCCGGCCGGATCTCTACAAGGAGGGCAATGTCAGCTTTCTGACCTCCGACCAGTTCGGCTATGCCGCCGGGGTGGACGGGATGATGCTGCGACAGAAACCGGGGGCGGTGTTCTTTATGGGCTACTTCTACGCCGAGGCCCTGCTGATGTCGGAGACCGGGCATTCCATCGGGGCCATCCAGATAGCCGGCACCACCGCCATCACCCAGCTGCCGTTCTTCATCGCCTCCTGCGACTACACCCTGATCGGCGAGGAGATGCTGGCCGCCAGCTGCTATCTGAAGAAGGACCCCCAGATGCTGGGCAGCCTGAAGGGGGAGGATTTCGTCAAGGCTTTCCTGATAGTGGGCTTCGCCCTGGCGGCCCTGTGGGGCACCACCGGCCACCTGCTGTTCAAGGCCGGGCATCCCTGGATGCAAGGGGTGTTCCAGGCGGTTAAAAACTGGTTCGTTACCGGATAGCGGGAAAGGAGATAAGATGAAAAAAGAAATACCATTGGCCATCACCTTCATCACCGGTCTGATCATCATAGTCACCTTTTTCATTCCTCATCAGCCGTTGGGCACCATGCAGCAGCGGCTGTTGATATGGTATTCCATCGTGCTGGGCTTCACCATGCTGTTGGGGATGGACAGCCTGCTGCGCAGCAACCTGCAGCGCATCGCCCGGCGTTCTCCGGGCTGGCCCTTCGCCCTGGTGCTGATCATAGGCTTTCTGGGCACCCTGGCGGCCGGCATCTACACCTGGGCCACCAGCGAATCCCTGTTGAGCCTGGGCTCGTCCTTCATGTACGTCTACACCTACTTCATCATCCCCCTCCAGGCCACCATGTTCTCCCTGTTGGCCTTTTTCATCGCCTCGGCCGCCTACCGGGCCTTCCGGGCCCGGACCCTGGAGGCCACCCTCCTGCTGATCACCGCCGCGGTGGTGATGCTGGGCCGGGTGCCAATCGGGGCCGAGATATCCCAGTGGCTGCCAGACAGCGCCTCCTGGATCATGGAGGTGCCGCAGATGGCTGCCAAGCGGGGCATCTTCATCGGGGTGGCGCTGGGGACCATCGCCATGTCCCTCCGGGTCATCCTGGGCCTGGAAAGAACCTACCTTACCTAACGGGCCTATAAGGAGATGATGAGATGAAAATTTTCGAAAAAATCGCCAACATCGACAGCCGGATCATCTACCTGCTGCTGTTGCTGGTGGTGTTGATCCCGCTGGTGTTCAAGCTGGTGCTGCCCATCAACCTGTCCGATCCGGTCAAGCAGGCCTACCAGGCCATCGAACAGCTGCCGGAGGGCTCGGTGGTGATGTTCTCGGTGGATTATGACGCCTCCTCGGCTCCCGAGATCCAGCCGATGTTGCTGGCCACCCTGCGCCACGCCTTCTCCAAAAAACACAAGGTGGTGCTGCTGGGGCAGTGGGCCCTGGGTCTGCCCTTCGGGGAGATCGGGCTCAACGAGGTGGCTCCCCAGTTCAACGCCCGGTATGGGGTGGACTATGTCAACCTGGGGTACCGCCCCGGCTACCGGGCGCAGATGGTGGGCCTGGGCCGGGAGATTCGCGATTTCTATGCCACCGATTACAAGGGCACTCCGCTGGACCAGATCCCCTTGATGCAAGGCATCCACAATTACAACGATATCGACCTGCTGGTGGGCCTGGAGGCCGGCCAAGCCGGTGAGGAGTGGATCCAGTTCGCCGGGGCCCGCTATGGGTTGAACATCATCATCGGAGCCACCGGGGTGATTGCCCCCGACATGTTCCACTACATGCAGGCCCGCCAGATCAGGGGGCTGATCGGGGGCCTGCAGGGGGCGGCCGAATACGAGACCATGATCAACCACTTGGGCACCGGGGTGGCCGGGATGGTGGCCCAGTCCTGGGCCCACCTGCTGCTGCTGGGCTTCATCATCGCGGGCAATGTCGGGTATTTCGTGGTCAGAAGGAGGAAACAGTCATGATGCAGATAATCGGCACCTGGATAGCGGCCGGCCTGACTCTGGCCATCTTCTCGTTCCTATACAAGGACAACCCCTTCTACAAGTTCGCCGAACATCTCTACGTGGGGGTGTCAGCCGCCTACGCCATTCTCTACGTACTATACTTCGACGTCAAGCCGTTGCTGGTTGACAAGTTCATATCCGAGCAGGGGGGCGAACGTTGGATCCTGCTGGTACCGGCGGCCTTCGGTCTGATGATGCTGGCACGCTGGATCCCGAAAGTGTCATGGCTGTCGCGTTGGTCGATCGCCCTGACGGTGGGCATCGCCGCCGGCCTGGGCATAACCGGGCAGATCCAGGGCATCCTGTTGCCTCAGATCCGAGGCACCCTGGTGCCGCTGACCACGGTCAATAATGTGCTGATGGTGGTGGGGGTGATATCCACCCTGATCTACTTCTACTTCTCGGCGGCCCACAAGGGCGCCCTCAGGTATGGGGCCCGGCTAGGGATGGTGTTCATCATGATGGCCTTCGGGGCCTCCTTCGGCTACACCGTGATGGCCCGTATCTCCCTGCTAATCGGGCGTCTTCACTTTCTGGTCTACGAGTGGCTGAGGCTGGTCAAGTAGCGTAAATCACCTGTACTAAATAGCAGCCGGCCGGCCCGGACGACAGGCGACGGACCGAACCGCCGGCAGGGGGGACAGCGATATGGAAGATCTGACCAACATCAAGGGCGTGGTGGGCTGCGCTACCTTCGTGAACGACGCTCTGGTGGGCGGGTCGGCCAAGGGCCGGCTGGGGGACAAGGCCTCGGAGATAGAGCAGTTCTGGGCCAACGCCGCCTCGGTGATCGCCAACAACCTCAAGCTGGGGGAGGTCCACGAGGTGGCCCTGGGTGGCCGGGACCGCCTGGTCCTGATGGTGATGGGCCCAGGGCAGACGGTGCTTTGCGAGCTGGATCCATCGGCCAACTGGAAGACGGTGGCGGCCGAGGTGAGGAGGAAACTGTAATGACCCTGAGCGACGCCCTGAAGATAAAGGTGGCCGGCCAGAAGGCGGCCTTCACCGTGGACCAGGGGGGTAAGTGCCAGGCCCAGGGGGGTGACGAGTCCGCCATCATCCAAAGCACCCAGTTCGCCCGGCAGATCTACGATATAGTCGGCTTGCCGGGGCTGGATACCCTGTGGGTGGGGGCCGCGGCCGGCATCTTCGCCACCCGGATCTCGGAACAGGGACAGGCCGGACTGATCTTGGAGCCGAACCCCGACCTGGCTGCCGCCCAGAAGTTCATGGAGACGGCACTGTCGGCCGTCCCGGCCGGGGCGGGGACCGGGACCGGGGAGATCATGGCCAAGGTCCGCAAGATAGCCACCGAGTACCTGACCGACTTCGCCGAAACCGCCCTGATGATCCAGGTCAAGCAGGCCGGGCTGGATGAGAAGAACCCCCAGGCCGACCAGCTGGACAAGCTGGCCGCCGGGCTGGAGAAGGCGGCCCTGATGATCAGATCGGAAGAGCGTCGTGTAGGGAAAGAGTGTAGATCTCGGTGGT
>CALGNM010000073.1 GCA_937958665.1 uncultured bacterium
CGGCTACCACCTAGATCTACACTCTTTCCCTACACGACGCTCTTCCGATCTGACTCCATCGGCCGGGTCCACTCCTCCTTCGGCAACTTCCTGGTGATGGTCCGGGCCTACACCTACCTGCGGATGCTGGGGCCGGAGGGGGTGCGGGCGGCCTCGGAGAACGCCATCATCAATGCCAACTACATCATGCGCTCGCTGGAGGGGGTCTATGATCTGCCCTACAAGGCCCACTGCAAGCACGAATGCGTCTTCTCCGGATCCAAGTTCCGGGAGAAGGGGGTCAAGACCCTGGACATCGCGAAAAGGCTGCTGGACTACGGCTACCACGCGCCGACCGTCTACTTTCCGCTGATCGTGCCCGAGGCCATCATGATCGAGCCCACCGAGACCGAGAGCCAGGAGACCCTGGACGCCTTCATCGATGCCATGAAGAAGATCGCCCAGGAGATAGAAAAGACCCCGGAGTTGGTGAAGAGCGCGCCCAACAACACGCCCATCGGCCGGCTGGACGATGTCAAGGCGGTCAAGGAGCCGAAACTGAGGTGGGCGGGCAAGTGCCTGTAAGGTTTAAAGTAGTTGGAGGCATTTCAAACCAAATAAACCAACCCGTTTATAATGAGAAGCAATTTCCCCTTAGGAGCCTCACTCTATCACTTTATTAGGGAAAAACCCGAGCGGTTTGATAAAACTAATGCCCAATCATTGATAAAGGGCTGGCTTCACCATCGGCGGTTTCAGGTCTATTTCACCGCCAGCCTGCAGGAGCCGGCCCTGGCTGAGCTGGATAAGCTGGCGGCATTGCCTAGACTGCCAGAGGGGTTGGAGCTGGAATATCTCTTCGATATCTGCAATTTGGCCAACCAGTTTTCCCTGTGGGATGAGATGGGGCCGGCCCTGGACCGGCTGGCGGAGATGTCCCGACGGGCTGGGGATAGGCTGGGGCTGGCGCGAACCGAGTATTTCCGGGGGGCCCGCTGCGTCAATGGGGGCGAATACCGGCAGGCCGTCGAGCATTATCAGCAGGCTCTGGCCTCGGCCCGGGAGGTAGGAGATGCCACCCTCCAGGCCGAGGTGCTGAACGACATGGGCTTCTGCCACCGGCGGATGGCCGATGATGAATCGGCTTTAAAGCATTACCGCGAATCACTGGATATCAGGGAACGGACCGGCGACCAGCCGGGCCAGGCCGAGAGCCTGAACAACATCGGCCTGGCGTTGTGCCGGCAGCAACGTTTTGCCCAGGCCCAGGAGGCTCTGGGCCGGGCCATGAAAATCGAGGAGGCCATTGGTGACAAGGTGGGGGCCGGCTACACCCTGCTCAACCTGAGCCACCTGGCCAGCCAGAGGGGTGAGCACGACCGGGCCGAGGAGCTCTGCCGCCGGTCCCTGGCGGTAAGGCGGGAGATCGGCGACCAGCTGGGGCTGGGGTACTGCTACACCAATCTGGCCTGCTGGGCCAAGGACCGGAACCAGCCGGAGGAGGCCCTGGGACTGCTTGAGCAGGCCATCGGTGCGTTCTCCACTGCCGGAGAAAATTATTCCCTGATGGAGGCCCGTTTGCAGAAGGCCCGCTACCTGATGGGCTTCAAAATGAGGGAGGAGGCCCGGCGGGAGGTTTCCCGTTTGGCGCCCTTGATGGCTGAGGAGGGGGCGGCCGAAAGGCAGTTTAAGATCTTTCAGGAATTGCGGGCGTCATTGGACGACAACCCATCTTAAGTGAAGGCCGAAACCATGCCGATATCCAACATCTCAGACCTGGGGGAGGTGCCCCCGGAAAGGGCCCGGGAGCTGGCGGCCAAGATCGCCCACCAGATAGTCAAGCGCAAGATGTCGGTGCCGGCCATCATGTTCTTCGAGTCGGTCAAGCCCCTATCCTTTGTGGGCAGCCAGGCCCTGATCTTCTTTCAGCCCATGGTCCAGGCCTTCCTGAACCGCCGGGAGTACGATGAGTTCGCGGTGATGATGGAGGACCGGGAGAACGTGGAGCTGCTGTTGCAGGAGATCGAGCGCCAGGAGGCCGAGTGGCAGGCTAAAGAGAGAGCCGAGAGGGAGGAGGCCAAAAAGCTGCGAAAGGCCGAAGGCAAGAAGACCTGGTGGGAGAAGATAAAAGAAGGCGTCGGACCGGCAAATAAAAAATAAACTTCAAAATCGAGAAATTTAATCTAATCCATATAATCCATTAGGAGACGACGATGGCAGTTGATCCCAACAAGCTTAAGACGATCCTGATCACCGACTGCGGAAGCACCACCACCAAGGCGATCCTGATCGAATACAAAAACGGCGAGTACCGTCAGACCACCCGGGGCGAAGCGCCCACCACGGTGGAAAAGCCCTTCGAGGACGTCACCAAGGGGGTGCTCAACGCGGTGCGGGAGGTGGAGGAGCTCTCGGGCCGCAAGATCCTGAAAGGCGATGACATCATCACTCCGGCCGACGGGATGACCGGGGTGGACATCTACATGTCCACCTCCTCGGCCGGCGGCGGCCTGCAGATGATGGTGGCCGGGGTGGTCAAGACCATGACCGGGGAGAGCGCGGCCCGGGCGGCCCTGGGGGCCGGGGCCATCGTCATGGACGTGCTGGCCTCCAACGACGGGCGGCTGCCCCACCAGCGGATCGAGCGCATCCGCCACCTGCGTCCCGACATGATCCTGCTGTCGGGCGGCATCGACGGGGGGACCGTCACCCACGTGGCCGAGATGGCCGAGCTGATCGGGGCGGCCGATCCCAAGCCCCGCTTCGGGACCAGCTACCGCCTGCCGGTGATCTACGCCGGGAACAAGGACGCCCGGGAGATCATCAAGAAGACCCTGGACGAGAAGACCGCCCTGCTGATCAAGGACAACCTGCGCCCGGTGTTGGAGCGGGAGAACCTGACCCCGGCCCGGGACGCCATCCACGACGTCTTCATGGAGCACGTGATGGCCCACGCCCCGGGATACAAAAAGCTGATGGCCATGGCGAGCGAGGTGCCGATCATGCCCACCCCCGGCGCGGTGGGGCTGATGATCCAGAGTCTGGCCAAGGCCGAGCACATCGCGGCGGTGGGGGTGGACATCGGCGGGGCCACCACCGATGTCTTCTCGGTGTTCTTCGACAAGGGCACCGACAGCGACGTCTTCAACCGCACCGTTTCGGCCAATCTGGGCATGAGCTATTCCATCTCCAACGTGCTGGCCGAGGCCGGCATCGCCAACATCATGCGCTGGGTGCCGTTCGAGATGGACGAGGCCGAAGTCCGGAACCGCATCCGCAATAAGATGATCCGGCCCACCACCATCCCCCAGACCCAGGAGGAGCTGCAGATCGAGCAGGCCATCTCCCGGGAGGCCCTGCGGCTGGCCTTCGTCCAGCACAAGAGCATGGCGGTGGGTCTGAAGGGGGCCCAGCAGGAGCGGACCATCTCCGACGCCTTCGAACAGACCGGCTCCGGCGAGACCCTTATCAACATGATGGAC
>CALGNM010000074.1 GCA_937958665.1 uncultured bacterium
ATCGTATTCGGTGACTGGAGTTCAGACGTGTGCTCTTCCGATCTAGCCGGGCTTCGACCCCAACCTGAACTACGCGGCCGGCGACTCCAACTTCCCCCGCATCCCCAGCAACGCCTGCTACTCGGCCAACGACTTCTCGGCCGGCGGCTACAAGGAGAACGCCATCGACTCGCTGTCGGTGCCCAACTGCAAGACCAACAAGGGCGCAGGCAACGGCAACGGCAACGGCCCGTGGATCTACGACATCTCGGCCGAGGGCCCGACCATGACCTTCAGGGTGGCCCGCACCGGCTTGGTCACCGCGCCCTCGGTGGGCTTCGTGGCGGCCACGGTCAAGGATCCCATCACCGTCAATACCGCCAACAACAACAACGGGCTGCTTGACCCCTGGGAGACCGACTCCATCAAGGTCACCTTCCGCAACACCGGCACCGCCATCACCGCCGGGGCGGCCTGCTCCCTGTACGTGGTCACCGGCGGAACCTATGTGGAGAGCATCACCGGCGGCCCCTGGATCACCGTGGGCTCCGGCGCTATCGCCACCAACGCCGAGGCCACCAGCGGCAGCTTCGTGGTCAAGATCAAGAAGGACGTGCCCAAGTTCACCGATATCGTCTTCGGAGTCAAGTTCCGCTCCACCACCCCGGCCTACAACACCACCAGCAACTTCGGGCTGCGGGTCAGCGGGCTGAACGTGGTCATGACCTACGACTTCGCCAACATCCGGGTGGGCGGCACCACCTGGGACTGGCGGATAATGCCCAGCTCGGTGGCCATCTACCGCGACACCATGTTCGTCGCCAACGCCAACCTGGACCACGCCACCTTCTCCAGCCGTACCTACGCGGTCAAGAAGAGCACCACCAACAACCCGCTGCAGGGCGGAGCCGGAGGCGACACCATCCGCTCCATCAACAACCGGGGCACGGTGCACGTGGCCACCAAGTACGCCGGCGGGATCGACATGGACAACAGCGGCAACCTGTGGATATCGCTGCAGGATTCCATCTACAGCCTGCCGCGCAGCAACGCCACCAACCAGGCCTTCCGGATGCCCAACACCTCCTGGGGCGGCACCCCCATGCTGAGGATCCGGGGGGTGGCCTTCGGCCCCTCGGTGATCGACACCGTCGGACCCGACCCGCTGCCCGGCGACTCGCTGTGGACCTACTGGCAGAACTACGACGCCTACTCCGAATCCCTGATCGTGGTCAGCAAGCCGGCCTCCGGCACCGCGGTCAAGCGGCTGGGCCTGAGCTGGGACGACGAGTTGGCCAGCAAGAACACCATCAACGGCAAGGGTGAGTGGTGGAACGGCCGGGCCCTGGAGTATGACGGCTCCATCATCTGGACCTCCTCGGTGTGGCAGAACCTGCTGATCCGCCGCAACCCGCTGAACGGCGCCACCTACGACATGATGCCCGGACCTTCCAGCTACGGCTCCTACGGCACCTACGGCATGGCCATCGAGGCCGTCAACAGCGCCGGAACGGCCTATGCCCCGGCCGGGACCCTGACCTACGTGCCGGGCGCGGCCGGCAACCGGTTCTACCTGTACTGCGCCTCGATGGACGAGGGCAAGGTCTATAAAATAGACATGACCGACTTCGTGCTGCCCACCCCGCCGGACAGCGTCAAGGTGACCGACACCGGCAGCGACAACCGGATCGACTGGTGGAAGAGCAACGACGACGCCCAGAAGGTGTCCCAGTACATCATCTACCGCCAGGCCCCCGGCACCACCACCCCGCCCAGCTCGGCGGATGAGCTGACCCGGGTGCGCAACGTCTACGGCGGACCGGTTACCCACACCTACACCGACGTGGGGGCCGGCACCAAGGCGGCCTATGTCTACACCGTCAAATCGGTCAACTACTACGGAGAGGGCACCTGGGGGGCCTCCAAGAGCGCCCCGCTGATCCCCTACGCCGTCGAGCTGACCGCCTTCGCCGCCGCCCAGTCCGGCAATGCGGTGGTGATCAACTGGCAGACCGCCTCCGAGCTGGAGAACGTGGCCTGGGAGATCGAGCGCTCCACCGATGGCGAGAACTTCATCAATGTGGGCAAGATCGACGTCAACGGAGCCAACCCCTACGGCGCCAAGTACAGCTACACCGACAATGTGCCCTCGGTGGGGGTCTACTACTACCGGCTGGCCGACATCTCCCTCAAGAACGAGAAGACCTATCACGGCCCGATCTCAGTGGTGGTGGGCTCGGTCTACGCCCTGGCCCAGAACTATCCCAACCCGATGGGCAGCCGTCCGACCACCATCAAGTACGCGCTGAAGAAGCCCGGCCAGACCAGCCTGAAGATCTACAACCTGCTGGGCGAGGAGGTCAAGACCCTGGTCAACGCCAAGCAGTCGGCCAACTTCTACACCGTGCACTGGGACGGCCGCGACAACCGGGGTCAGGCAGTGGCCAACGGGGTGTACTTCTACAAGCTGAACTCCGGCGAGTTCTCGGCCACCAAGAAGCTGACTGTCCTGAAATAACCCAACCGACCCGGGGCGGCGTTCCAAACGCCGCCCCTTTTTATATGGTAAACGCAATAACTGCACCATAATGTAAATATTGCCAATACATATGAAATGAGTTATAAAAAAATCTATATAAAGCTAAGCAGGGCAATAGATAAGGTTTTGTCAGTGATGGCACATTTATTGCATATATTTATAAAAGAAATGTATACCAATTTGTAAACAACAATCTAGGAGATACAAAATGAAGACCAGGTTGTCAGTTGTCGCTGTAATGCTATTGATTGTGACCGGACTGTGTTGGGCAGCGGAGTCAAGTATCCTGAAATTTAAGATTGGTAGTTTTTCAACTGCCAAAGGCATGCCGTCTTACAAAGCGTTGGGCTTGGAGAGGATCCCAAAATCAAACGAGACTGACTGGTATATAGTGCAATTCACCGGGCCGGTGGAGGATGTTTGGCGGAGCGAGGTCAGCAAATCTGGGGGGAAGATCCACAGCGATTACATCCCGGATTACGGCCAGATCGTTAAAATGAGTGGCGAGGTGAAATCAAAGGTTGAAAAGTTGCCTTTCGTCCAGTTCGTCGGCTACTACCAACCGGCCTTCCGGATCAGCCCCGACCTGCTTTCGGCACCGGACAAATACTCGGAGGACGAACCAGGCCGGATTATGCTCAATATCGCTCTGTTCGAGAAGGAGAATTTGAATACCGTTAGCCAAAGGGTGAAGGGTCTTATGGATGTCCGCTGGCTGCAGGAGGGGGGCAACATAGTCCAGATATCAATTCCGTCGGACCGGGCTATCGAACTGTCTAAGGAGTTTGCAAATTATCCCGAGGTGTATTGGGTGGAGCGCTATTACCAGCCGGTGCTGCACAACGCTTGGAGCCGCTGGATCAACCAGTCTTTGGATTCCACCGGAATGAGGGCGGCAGCCGATTCCTGGAAATCGAAACTGACCATCAACGCAGCCGACGATTCCCTGAAGATGCCGATCTACAAACGGGGGTTGTACGGCCAGGGGCAGATAGTGGGAGACGATGACACCGGGATGGACTGGGACAATATCTATTTCCGGGACGCCACACTGAAACCGGTCTATGACAAGGACAAGGACACCATCTGTGAAGCCACCAACGCCCACCGTAAAATCGTGGCCTACAACGTCCATGCCGATACCTTCGACCTCACCTCTTCGGGGCACGGCAGCCATACCGCCGGTTCTATAGGAGCAGACAGCCTGGGCTGGCTGACCACCCAGGCCTCCCTGCCCAGGGCCATGGGCATGGCCCCCAAGTGCCGGATAGCCTTCACCGACATCGGAGGGGCTAGCGATGCGTTGGTTTTGCCGACTAATTACGCTGACATCTACATATGGGCTTATAACGCTGGGGCCCGGATTCACTCCTCGTCCTGGGGTCAAAGCGCCGGAGGCTCTTCAGCCTATACCCTGAACTGCCAGCAGCTGGATCAGGTGGCCTGGACCCACAAGAATTACGCCATGTTTCGTTCGGCCGGCAATTCCAACACCTCGGGTGACCGGGTCAACAGCCCGGCCACCGGCAAGAACATCATCTGCGTTGGCGCCAGCGAGTCCGGCTTCGGAGCCGGGGCCACCACTTGGGCGGTGAATGGGACCTCTGACCGTAATGAGTTGCTGGATGTGGCAGAGTTCTCATCCCATGGACCAACCGATGAGGGGCTTAGAAGGCCGACTCTGCTGGGGGCGGGCGGGTGGTATATTTGGTCGGTGGATTCGGACGGCAACCTGTCTTCCAACAACACCGGCATCATGACCATGGGAGGCACCTCCATGTCCACTCCCACCATGGCCGGGATGGGGGCCCTGGTGCGGCAGTACCTGACCGAGGGCTGGTACCCGGCTGGGGCCAAGGGGGCGGGGACCACCATCGCCAATCCTTCCGGATCGCTGATCAAGGCCATCATGATGCTGGCCACCAGGAATTTCAACGGGGCTTACAGCATCGACGCCATCGGCCAGACCGGCACCCAGAATGTTCCCTCCCAGGGGCAGGGTTGGGGTGGAGTGGTGCTTGATGATGCTTTATACTTTGCCGGAGACCTCAGGAGGCTGGCCCTGGAGGATGCCACCACCGGATTCAGCTCTTCTGGGCAGAGCAAGACCTTTACTGTCACTACCGGAACCTCCGGGACCCAGACTCTCAAGTTCGTCCTTTCATATTTCGATTATCCCGGTACGCCCGGGGCAACCGACATTACTGTAAACGATCTTGACCTGACGGTCACCGGAGGGGGGAACACCTATTACGGTAACGTGTTTGGCCAACCGGCCAGCAATGGCTTTTCCATCACGGGAGGGTCCAAGGATACCGTGAACTGCGAGGAAGTGGTTTGGTTGCCGGCTTCGGCCACCAAAGCCAATGTCACCTATACTGTAACTGTGAGCGCCCGAGCCATAAACAACGGACCGCAGCCGTATGTTCTTACTGTAGCTGGAGATATAGCCAGCACCACCGGTTTTACTATTCCGCCTCATTCGGTTGAGCTTGCCTCGTTCACTGCAGTGGCTGCGGGGGCCGGGGTGGAGCTGGCCT
>CALGNM010000075.1 GCA_937958665.1 uncultured bacterium
TTGACCCTCCGTCCATAGTGCTTGCAGGCCAGGGCATGGGATAGCTCGTGGGAGATGATGGCCACGTAATTAAGGGCCACCAACAGAACCAGGCCCATTCCTATCGAACCCTGGCTCTCCAACAGCGCGTATTTCCCTGATCCGGCCGCCTTCAGAAACGCCACCATTCCGGCCAGGGCCACCAAGCCGGCTGTCAACTGAATCGGGCGGTAGAAGAACACCTTGAAACCGCCCTGATACAACATTCCCACCCACCGATCCAGATCCGGTATCGGCCATTGTTTCCGGGGAAGAGCCTTAATTGACTCCAACAGCCGGGGCAATGGCCGGCTGGTGCGGATGACCTTCAACAGGCGGCTATAGAAGGCTCGGGGACTTTCGCTTAAAAAACCGCCCTTGAAAAGCTCCTGGATCAGGGTCCCCAGCCGGGAGAAGGCCAGGGTCCCGAAACGGCGGAAATACTCCACCAGTATCTCCTGAACCATCCGGCTGCCATCCATCAGGGAGAACAGGAAATAGTCCTTGACCGACAACCGTATGTAGCCCCGCCCCTCCGGAGAGCGGACCACATAGTAATCCTTGCCGTCCCGGCTGACGAAGCGCACCTCCTCCCAGCCTGGCCTCAGGCGGGGCTGGCTCTTGGAGAAGTCCAGCCTTACGGCCAGCTTCTGCCAGAATCCTTTCGGATTTTTCGTTTGGTCAGCGGGATTTCCGTTCATTTTCATTTAACCCTTTTTCACCCTTGCCGTTGTTTTGGCTAACTGATGCCAAATACAGCCCTTGGCGGGTGATGATTTCCTCAATCCCAGCCGGTACCAGATACTTTATGCTCAGGCCGCGCCGCACTCTGTTCCGGATATCAGAAGCGCTGATCTCCAACAACCTTATCGGCAAGAACTCTACCCGCCGCCTCCAGCACGGCTCTATCTGGCTGACCTCAAATCCGGGGCGGGACAGCACCACCACCCGGCAGATCCGGAAGATCCTTTCGGGATCCTTCCAGCTGGACAGGGTGGCCGCCTGGTCCAGCCCCATCAGCAGACAGAGCTCGGCCGCCGGATGCCTGGTGCGAATCGCCTCCAAGCTGTCAATGGTATATGAGGCTCCTGAAGTCCTCAACTCAAGATCGGCAGCCCTGAAGAGAGGATTGCCGGACAGGGCCCGTCTCACCATTTGGTAACGCAGCCCGGCGGGGGTGATCCTGGCTTTCCTTTTGTGGGGGGGATTTCCCGAGGGGATGAACCACACCCGGGACAGCTTGAGGGCTTCGGCAGCCTGCTGGGCAGCCGCCATGTGCCCCAGGTGGATGGGGTCAAAGGTGCCTCCGAATATCCCGATTCGCTCCACTGGCCTGCTCCCTTGGTTCGCCTACGGTTGGCGGGCTTCCTGTCCGGTTGGGATCGGCCCTGGTTTATCCCCTTTTTTTATTAGAGGCTCTACGGTCTGCAGCATAATAGATGCCTTGGCGGCCCACTGGGTGCCGGGAAACTCGCCGACCACCCCTTGGAAATATATCTGGGCCGAAGAATATTCCTTCATTTTGTAATAGATCATCCCGGCCTCATAGTCCTTATGGGCCAGTTTGTCGTTGACCTTAGACATCAGTTCCTCCGCCTCCGCCCGGCTGCCGCCCTGGGGATACCTTTCGAAATACAGCTGAAGGGTGCTGCGGGCCTTCTCCCCGGTCTCGGCCTGGTCCAGGGCGTAATGGGGCGACATCCTAAAATAGGCGTAGGCCATCCGGTAGAGCCCCTTCTCGGCTAATGGGCTCGAGGCATAGTCGGTGGTCAGGTGGCGGTACTCGTCGATGGCTGACTCATAGTCCTTGGTCAGCAGATAGCTTTCGCCCAGGTAATAGGAGGCTTCGGCTGCAATCCGGGTGCTGGAATAGTTGTAGATTATCTCCTTGAAATCATCGATGGCGTCCACATACTTCCGGCGGTTGAAATTTTCCATACCCCGTGCGAAGGTGTCCTCGGCATCCAGCTTGGCCACCGTTCTCTTGCCGCCGCAGGAAGCTCCGGTCAGCATTAGAAACAAAGCGGCCAGCAGGACAGTGATTCTCTTGGTCATCTTCAATCCTCGGTTATATTTATGATATATTTTACTGGCCCCAGACGTTGCGGTCCAGGCTGCGATATTGGATGGCCTCGGCGATATGCCCCGGGCCGATCGACTCTGCCCCCTCCAGGTCGGCAATGGTGCGGGAGACCTTAAGAATCCGGTCGTAGGCCCGGGCCGACAGGCCAAACTTGTTGATAGCCCCTCTCAACAGGTCCTCGCTGTCCTGCCCGATCTGGCAGTACTGTCGTATCTCCCGGGACTGCATGTGAGCATTGCAGAAAACGCTCTTCCTTCCCCGGTACCTGGCCAGCTGCACCTCCCGGGCCCGGTCCACCCGTAACTGGATGGCCGCCGAGCCTTCCCCCGGCTCCCGGCGGGACAGGTCCTGGTACTTCAGGGCCGGAACCTCGATATGGATGTCGATCCGATCCAGCAGCGGCCCGGAAACCCGGGACATATAGCGCTGGATGCTCTGGGGGCTGCAGTTGCACTCGTGATTGGGGTCTGTATAGTAGCCACAGGGGCAGGGATTCATGGCCGCGGCCAGCATAAAGGAGGCTGGAAAAGTCAGGGACATGGCCGCCCGGGAGATGGTGACCCGCCCGTCCTCCAGCGGCTGGCGCATCACCTCCAGCACGTTTTTGTTGAATTCCGGAAGCTCGTCCAGGAACAGCACTCCGTGGTGTGCCAGCGATACCTCGCCCGGCCGGGGATGGGCGCCTCCACCGATCAGTCCGGCATCGCTGATGGTATGGTGCGGGGTCCTGAAGGGCCGGGTGGCCACTAAAGCCGAACCGGATGGCAACAGTCCGGCCACGCTGTGAATCTTGGTGGTCTCCAAGGCCTCCTCCAGGGACATCCGGGGCAGGATGGTGGGCAGCCGGCGGGCCAGCATGGTCTTGCCCGAGCCGGGGGGGCCAATCATCAGGATATTATGGCCACCGGCCGCCGCCACCTCCAGGGCCCGTTTGACATGGTCCTGTCCCTTGACGTCAGAGAAATCCACCTGGTAGATCAGGCCGTCGCTAAAGATTTGCTTGAGATCCACCCGATGCGGCTCCAGCGATGTCCTCCGTCCGAAGAAATCAACCGCCTGCTTGAGGGTCTCCACCGGATAGACCTCAATCCCCTCGACAATGGCCGCCTCCCTGGCATTCTGGGACGGCAACACCAGCTTTCGGAATCCGGCGTCCCTCATGGCCACCGCTATCGGCAGACTGCCCCGCACCGGACGCAGGCTGCCATCCAGCGACAACTCCCCCAGCACCGCCGTCCGGCTGAATTCGGCCCCAGCCAGCTGTCCATCGGCCGCCAGTATCCCCAGGGCAATCGGCAGGTCGAAGGCCGAACCCTCCTTCTTGATGTCGGCCGGGGCCAGGTTGACTGTGATCCGCTTGAGGGGGAAATAGAGCCCGGAGTTCTTGATGGCGCTCTCCACCCTTTCCCTTGACTCCCGGACCGCATTGTCCGGCAAGCCCACCATTACGAATCCTGGCAGGTTGGAGCCAAGGTCGGTCTCGATCTCCACTTGGTAGGCTTCAATGCCCAGCACTGCCGAGGATATCAGCTTGGACAGCATATCACCTCGCTCGCACTTTGATCTGGATGGTGTCCGGCCTCAGAGACCCGCTGGTCAAAAACAGCAATGGGCCGGAACCCTTGACCAGCTTGAACGACGACCTGATCCCCTGGTCCAGCCTTTGGTACTCGTCCCGCTCCACCAGCAATCCCACCTCTCCGCCTTGGGCCAGGACCTCTTCCAGCTGGGCCGGCTCCCTTCGGATATCGGCTCCCACCCCGGAATAGAAAAGCAACAGGTTGTTGAGTCCGTGGTAGTCCAGTCGGTAACCGATGATGCCGGCCCCCAGGCGGTGATAGTATCGGACATAGGGGGCGACCCGCCTGACCTCCAAGGAGCGCTCCTTGTCGATGCGCAGAGGGGTAAAGTTGATGGCCGCCCCGGCCGCCAGGGACAGCACCAGCACCGATCGGTAGAGCCGGGTGTGCCATACATCCAGCTTCATCCAGCCCACTGCCGGGCCGGCCGCCAGCAGGGCCAAAACGGGGAAGGCCGGCATAAAATACCAGATCCGTCTAGCCTCCATGAAGCTCAGGACCAGCAGATACGACAGCAACCAGACCAATAGCAGGGACCGGTCCGCCAGTTTCCGGTCGGTCAGGTATTCCCGAATGGAGACCGCCAGCCCCCATAGCGCCAACGGAAGCCAAGGCCAGTAATACTTCAGCAGGTCTTTCAGGTAAGACAGGTGCTCCCACCAGTTCCCGGCTCCCTCCTGGCGGGAAAACCCCCGGGCCAGGATCAGCCATCCGAAATGGAGGTGGACGAACCTGTCCCCCCACTGGATTATTTGGTACACGTACCACCAGCCCCCGGCAATTGCGAACAGAACCACCGCTCCAACGAACTGAGGGCTCCGAAGAGATTCCCAATTTCGCTGAACAACCAGCCATAGTATAACGATAAGGAAGGGGAACATCCCCAGCACGCTCTTTTCCAGCACCGCCGCCCCGCAGGCCAAAGCCCACAGCAGAAACCATCGGCGATCTTCCCTGGCTCCTTTCCAGCCGAAAAATAGCGCAACTACCACGAAGAAGGACAAGCTGACATCCATCATCCCCCGCCGGGAATAGCGGATAAAGGGCTGGGTCAGGGCCAGGACCAGGGCCGACATCAAGCCGTAACGGGCGTCCCTCAACTCCCGCCCCAGGCAGAAGACCAGCCAAATGGTAAGGGTCCCCAAGATGGCCGAGGGAAGCCTGGCGGCGTATTCCCCCACCCCAAACAACCGATAGGCGGCGGCCTGCAGCCACATGAACAACGGGGGGTTGTCGAAGGTGGGGCGGCCATTATAGTGCATGGTCAGCCAATCGCCGCTGGAGAATATCTCCCTGGCTTTCTGAGCGTAATATCCGTCATCCCATGCCGCCAGTCCCATTTCTCCCAGCTTGGAGAAGGCCAGCACCGAGAACAGCAGGAGCACTGCCGCCAGCCTCATCTGATCCTGGGACAGGGCCCGATCCAATCCGTCCCGAATCTCCTCCATCCACCGGTGCCGGATGCCCATCATCCTCCGAACATTTGATGGTGGCACAGCCCCATTTTCTGCAGGCGGTATAACAGGGCGGTCTGCAGACAGCCCAGGCCATACTTCAAGCTGCGGGAAAAATTGATGGACGATGCCTCCCGGAAATATTTGGTGGGGCAGGTGATCTCGGCCACCCGGAACCCCTGGAACAGGATCTGGGACAGCATTTGGTTGTCGAACACAAAATCATCGCTATTCCCCTGCCAGGGAACGCTTTCCAACACCCGGCGGCTGAAGGCCCGGTATCCGGTGTGGTACTCCGACAGTTTCTGCCCCATCAGCAGGTTCTGAACCATGGTCAAGACCCGGTTGGCATAGTACTTGTAGCGTGGCATGCCTCCCCGGATCGCCTGGCCACCCAAAATCCGCGACCCCAGCACCACATCGTACTCACCAGACCTCAGCAGGGCCACCATGGCCGGGATCAGCTTCGGGGTGTACTGGTAGTCGGGATGCAGCATTACAACTATTTCCGCCCCCAGCTCCAGGGCTTTGGTATAACAGGTTTTTTGATTCCCGCCGTATCCCAGGTTTTTTGGATGGATGAATGTGTCCATCCCCAGCCGGCGGGCGATCTCGGCCGTCCGGTCATGGCTGGCGTCGTCCACCAGCACCACCCGGTCGACCGACCCGGCGGGAATATCCCGGTAAGTGTCCTCCAAGGTCCGGGCCGCATTATAGGCCGGCAATACCACCACCACCATGGTCTGTACCATTCTACCTGGGGTTTATCCTGAATGCATCGGCAATATGCTCCACCATTCTACGAGAGCCATCCAGCCGGACGGTCACCACATCAAATCGGCAGTCCACCCGGCCGTAGAGTCCCTGGCGGAAAAGATAGCGCTGGGCGATCCTGGCTATCTGAAGCTGTTTGGCTGGGGTCACCGCCAGGGAGGGGCGTCCGAACCTCTCCGAAAGGCGGGTTTTGACTTCAATGAACACCAGCACCTTCCCGTCATAGGCGATGATGTCGATTTCACCATCCCGGCCGGAGCGCCAGTTGCGCTCGGCGATGGCAAAGCCCTTCTCCAAAAGAAAAGAGACGGCCAGATCCTCTCCCAGTTTCCCGGCGGGCGTCTCTTTCATATTCCAGTTTCCAACAGCGCCCTGACCGGGGCGAAGGTCCTCCGGTGGATGGGACAGGGCCCATAGCGGTGCAGGGTTTCCATATGCTCTGGGGTGCCGTATCCCCGGTGGCGGTCGAACCGGTATTGGGGATACCGGCCATGCCACTGATCCATCAGCGAATCCCTCAGACACTTGGCCACGATGGAAGCCGCCGCCACCGACAGGCTGAGTCTATCGCCCCCCACCAAGGCTTTGAGCGGAAAACACCCGGCGGAGGCAGGCAGCGGAGGCAGCCGGTTGCCGTCTATCAGGGCCAGCTCCGGCTTCAGCCTCAGTCCACACAGGGCCAAACCCATGGCCCGCAGGGCCGACTGCAGGATATTGGTGCGGTCGATCTCATCCGAGTCGACGATGCCCACCCCCACCGCCAGGGCGGTATCCATGATCCCCTCCAAAGCCTCCCGCCGCCGGGCTGGGCTGAGTTTCTTGGAATCGTCGGTCCCCGGCAGGACGGCATCTGGCGGCAGAACCACCGCCGCCGCCACCACCGGACCGGCCAGCGGACCCCGGCCGGCCTCGTCCACACCGGCCAGCATTCCGTAACCCTGCTGCCGGAGGGCCAGGTCGTAATGGATCAGACCACCGTTTTGGACCCGGCCAGACACGGCCCTATTTGACGGCCGATTCGGTCGTCTCCCGCTTCTGGGCCACCTTGGCAGCCTTGCCGGTCAGCTGGCGCAGGTAGTAAAGCTTGGCCCGCCGGACATCACCCCGCTTGAGCACCGCGATGTTGGCGATATTGGGCGAATGCAATGGGAAGATCCGCTCCACCCCCACCCCGCCGGAGATCTTCCGGACGGTGAACGAGGCGCTCAGGCCCCGGCCCCGCCGCTGGATGACCACACCTTGGAACGCCTGCAGGCGCTCCTTGTCGCCCTCGATCACCCTGACCTGCACCTTGACGGTGTCCCCGGCCCGGAAATCCGGCAGGCCGGTCTTGGCCTGCTCGGCCTCGATGCTCTTGATTACCGCTTGTTTGTTCATCATAACCTCCTGATGTTTATTTTATTGATTTGTTTCCTCACTCTCCAGCAATGACCTGTCTTCCCGGCTGAGGTCAGCCTTGGTCAGCAGGTCTGGCCGGTGCTTCTTGGTCAGGGCCAGTGCCTGGCCCCTCCTCCACCGCCTGATCTGCTCATGGTTGCCTGAACGCAGCACCTCCGGGACCCTCATCCCCCGGAACTCCTCGGGCCGGGTGTAGTGGGGATGATCAAGCAGTCCGTTCTCAAATGAGTCCCGGTTGGCCGATTCGGGGTCGGAGATGGCCCCCGGCAGCAGCCGAACTATGGAGTCGATGACTGCCAGGGCCGCCGGCTCTCCACCCGACAGGATGAAGTCGCCCAGCGATATATCCAAATCGACCAGGGTCCGCACCCGCTCGTCAATGTCCTTGTAGTGGCCGCACAGAAAAGCCAGATGGTCCTCTTGGGACAGCTCCCGGGCCAGCTCCTGGTTGTAGACCCTGCCCCGGGGGGAGAGCAGTATCAGCCGGGCCCGGGGATCCTCCTTCACCTGTTCCACCGCCTCGAAGATGGGCTCCGGCTTCATCACCATCCCCGGCCCTCCTCCGTAGGGCACATCGTCGCACACCCGGTGCCGATCATGGGCGAAGTCCCGGATGTTCAGAATATTGAAGCCTACCAGACCCTTCTTCTGGGCCTGCCCGATTATGCTCTTGTCCAACACCGGAGGGAACATCTCGGGAAACAGGGTCAGTACCTCTATCCTCACCTCAATCCTTCCACGTCCCGAATCTCCATCACTCCCCGCTCCAGGTCGATCCGTTGGATGATGTCGCCCCTGGCTGGCACATAAAACCCGCCCGATTCGTCCTTTACCAGATAAATGTCCCCGGAGGGGGTTTCCTCAATCTGGGATATATTCCCCAGATGCTGTCCCTGGGGGGAGACCACGGCCAACCCCAGCAGCTGAAAGGTGTAATAGCGGCCGGGTTCAAGTTGCCTCAGCCGGCTGGCGGGTATGGCTAGATCAGCCCCCCGCCATCGGTCGGCTTCCTCCAAGCTGCAGATTTCGGTAAGCTTGATTAAGCCGTAGCGGTTCTGAGGAACGAATCCCTCTACCGTCACCTCCTGGATCCGTCCCTCCAGCGCCAGCAATAGCGATTCCCCGGGCAGAAAACGCTTGGGGTTGTCTGTCTCCACCCGAACCTTCAGCTGGCCCTTGATGCCGTGGCTCCTGACAACGGTGGCCACCACTATCAGGTCGTTGCGGGCAGCCTCTATTCTATTATCTCCAGGGCGGTCTTCTTGCCCAGCTTGGTGCCGGCCGCCGCCAGCAGGGTTCGCAGAGACTGGGCGGTGCGGCCCTTCTTGCCGATAACCTTGCCGATGTCCTCCTTGGCCACCCTCAGCTCGTAGACCAGCATGTTATTCTTGGTCACCTCGCTGACGCTGACCTTGTCCGGATTATCCACCAGCGACTTGGAGAGAAACTCCACTAGATCCTTCAGCATGGCGCTTAATCCTTCTTCTTCTTGGCGGCCAGGCGCTCCTTATGGGTCTTCTTGGTCTTAGAGTTACCGAAAGTCACCTTGACCCCCTTGAGGTCCCCGCCCTCGGTCGCCGCTTTCTCGGCCAGCTTGATGACCCGCTGAACGGTGGGGGAGGCGATAGCCCCCTTCTTCAGCCACTCCCTGGCTTTGGCCAGGTCGATCCGGGCCTCAACCGGTTTGGCTCCCGGACGGTAGTATCCCAGGGTGTCCAACTGGGTCCCGTCGCGCTTGGACCTGGTGGGGGCGACCACTATCCTGTAAGCCGCCAGTTTGTTGCTTCCGCCCCGGGACATTCTGATCGATACCGACATTTGTTTTGGCACCTCCTTGGTAGTTTGATGGTTGTTTATCTGGTTATTGTTTGACTACTGCTTATACGATAGCCGGACTATGGTCGCTCAATGGCCTGCCAACCGTTCTCAACCGGCAACCTTGGTCAAAACCCCTTGGGCATCCTGACCCCCCGGCCTTTGGCGTTCATAATCTGCTTCATCATCCGCTGGCTCATCTCGAACTGCCGCAACAGCTGGTTGACCTCCTGGACGCTGGTCCCGCTGCCCAGGGCTATCCGCTTTCGGCGGCTGCCGTTGATGATCTGCGGCCGGTCCCTTTCCTGCGGGGTCATGGAACTGATGATGGCCTCGATCCTGGTCAGAGCCCGATCGTCGATCTCGGCCCCCTTGGCCAGCTGGCCCGCCCCGGGGATCAGGGAGATGATCTCGGATAGCGAGCCCATCTTCTTGACCTGTTTCATCTGCTGGGAGAAATCCTCCAGGGTGAAGGTCTGCTTCCGGACCTTCTCCTCCAGCTTCTCCGCCTGCTTCTGATCGAAGGCGCTTTGGGCCTTCTCCACCAGTCCCACCACATCTCCCATGCCCAGGATCCGGGAGGCCATCCGGGCGGGATGGAAAGGCTCCAGGGCTGAAAGCTTCTCTCCCAGACCCAGGTACTTGATGGGCTTTCCGGTCACCGCCCGCAGGGAAAGGGCCGCCCCGCCCCGGGCATCTCCGTCCAGCTTGGTCATGACGACCCCGGTCAGCTCCAGCTGCTGGCTGAACTGGGTGGCGATGTTGACCGCATCCTGCCCGGTCATCCCGTCCACCACCAGCAGGATCTCGTGGGGCTTGACCGCCGACTGCAAGGCTTTCAGCTCGTCCATCATCGGCTGGTCGATGTGCAGGCGCCCGGCGGTGTCCAGGATCAGCCAGTCGGTCAGGCGTTTGACCGCCTCGTGGTGGGCGGACCGGCAGATGTCCACCACGTCGGTGGTGTCTTTCTTGAAAAAATCGCAGCCCACCTGTTTGGACAGTATCTCCAACTGCTCGATGGCGGCCGGCCGATAGACATCGGCCGCGGCCAGCATCACCCGGCGGCCGGGCTGCAGCAGACTCTTGGCCAGCTTGGCGCAGGTGGTGGTTTTGCCCGAGCCCTGCAGGCCGCAGACCATCACCACGGTGGGCGGCTGGGAGGCCATGCGCAGGGGCTCGTTCCTGGTGCCCAGGGTGGCCGATAATTGCTGGTGGACTATTTTAATGAACTGCTGACCGGGAGTGATGCTGTTCAGCACCTCGGCCCCCAGCGCCCGCTCCTCCACCGACGCGATGAAATCCTTGACCACCCGGTAATTGACGTCGGCTTCCAGCAGGGCCCGTTTGACCTTCTGCGAGGCTTCCCGGATATTATCCTCGGAGAGCTTTCCCTTTCCGGACAGGTCCTTGAACAGACCGGTGAGTTTTTCGGTTAAGGAGTCGAACATCAATATCAATTTTTAATGGCAATAGTCTTCCTAACCAGCAACCGACGACAAATATAAAACGCCGCCAGCTTGTACTGAATGACCCCTCAAAACACCGCCAGGGATCAGGCGGATCTGACAGCGATGTTATGACCTGACCCCCGTCCCCTTTCCGATGCGGCAAGGGGTTCAGGGGCCGTGTTATTCCCGCTTGCCCAGTTGGCGATCCAGCATGAACAGCGAGCCCTTGGAATCGCCGATCATCTTGATCTGATTCACTATCTCCAAGGCATGGGCCTCCTCCTCCACCTGCTCGTCCACAAACCACTTGCACATGCTCTGGGTGGCGTGGTCGCCCTCCTTGATGGCCAGATTGACTATGTCGTAGATCATGGCGGTAACCTTCTGCTCGTGCTGGTAGGCCTCCTCGAAGACGTTGAGCAGGCTGTTCCACTTGGCCGGAGGGGCATCGATGGCCTTAAGGCTGATCTGGGAGCCGGTGTCCTCCAAATATTTGTAGAACTTCATGGCGTGCTCCATCTCCTCCTTGGCCTGCAGCTTAAGCCAATGGGCGGCGCCGCCCAGGTTCCGGTCGGTGCACCAGACCGCCATTCCCAGGTACAGGTAGGCCGAATACATCTCGGCGTTGATCTGCTTGTTGATGATGTCCTGAACATTCTGCTTGACCATGGCCTTCTCCTTTATAGATTGGTTTAGGTCCAATGATGCTTTATATCAGCCCCAGCGATCGGTGCTTTTCCAAGATCGAATCCGCCATTTTATCCAAGGCCAGATAATCCTCTCTTCTCGGCGCACCCTTGATGTATACCGGCTCCATCAGTTCGGCCTTGACATTAACCAACAGCGATTTCATGGTCTCCACCGCCTTGCTGCCCCAGCCGTAGGACCCGATGATGCCCAATAGCCTGGTCTTGGGCCGCAAGGCTCCGACCAATGCCGCCGCATACAGCCCCTGGGGGTGCGGACCCACCAAAGCGGTCGAGGTGGCGACTACCACGGTGGCGGCATCGACCAGGGAAGCCGCCAGCTCGCCCAAGTCGGTCTTGTTGAGGTTGAACGGCCTGACCTCTATGCCCCTTCTGGCCAAGGCCTCGGTCAAGTGTTTGACCATAGCCTCGGTGCTGCCGTGCATGGATACCCAGGGGATAACCACCTGGTTCCTGACCTGCTCCGAGCTCCACTGTCGGTAGGCATCGACAATATGGAAAGGCTTCTTGTAAACCGGACCGTGGCTGGGCGCGATCAACTCAATGTCCATTGTGTCCAGCTTCTCCAGATGCTTGACGATAGAGCTGCGGAAAGGCATCATGATCTCGGCGTAATAGCGCTTGGCGCCCTCCAGCACCGTGTCATCGCAGGCGAAGATGTCGGTGGTGGCCAGGTGCGAGCCCAGAAAATCGCAGGTGAACAGGATCTGGTCCTCTTTAAGATAGCTGAACATCGTCTCCGGCCAGTGCACCCAGGGGGCCAGGATGAACTCCAGCGTCTTGTCTCCCAGCGAGATGGTTTCCCCGTCGCCGACCACCCGAAAACGGCCTTCGGGTATGTGCAGCAGGTCTATCAGGAACCCCTTGCACTTCTCGTTTGTCACCACCACCGCCTGAGGGTACTTTTCCGCCAAAAAGCCAACCGATCCCGAATGGTCCTGCTCGGCGTGGTTGCAGACGATGTAGTCGAGCGCCGTGACATCATGCTCGGCCAGGTTGTCCAGAAGCTCCTGATATTTGGCGGGGTCAACAGAATCCACCAGGGCGGTCTTGGCGCTGCCCTTGATCAGATAGGCATTATAGCTGGTGCCGTGCGGCAGGGGGATCAGTTCGTCGAACAGGCGCCGGTCCCAGTCCTGCACCCCTACGGCATAAACGTTTTTCTTAAGCGCTCGTATCATCTTCTTAATGCCTTATACACAAAGATCCAATCAGCCATAAACCTAAAAAGTCCCCAACCGTTAAACCCGGAAAGCTGCATTCAGCATCCGTTTACAATGAGGCATCGGGTTATAGAATTTACCGCTGTTAATCTTCCGCCTCAAAGGCATCCTTGGATGCTCCGCATACCGGGCAGACCCAGGTATCGGGCAAGGCCTCGAAGCTGGTCCCCGGCTGGATCCCGCTGTCCGGATCGCCCACCGCCGGATCGTACTCGTATCCGCAGACGGTGCAGGTATACTTCTTCATGGCATCTCCTCCTGGTTGAGACACGGCTGGCCGTGCCCTTATTTTTTTATGAATGTCGGGGCGTTCTGCTGGGTTTTGCCGCCCTTTATCTTGTGATAGTATTCATAGGTCATCGGCCGTCCCTGGGCCAGGACCTCAGCCTCCACCACTTTGCCGATGAACAGGGTGTGGGTTCCCAGCTCCACCGATTGCACCACCTCCAGATCGAAATGGGCCAGACTGTAATCCAGCAATTTGGGATTGCCGCTGGCGCAGGTTTGGTATCGCAATCCGCTGAATTTATCAACCTGCCTCCCGCACTTAAAGCCAAAGGTTCCGATCATGGTCAGCGGCGCCTCCTCCGAGAGGACCGACACCGAAAACTTTTGCGAGCTTTGGATGAACTCGTTGGTCAGGTTCTGGCAGTTCAAGCTGGCCGCCATCAGCGGCGGATCGGCCGTTACCTGAAATACGGCGTTGGCTATCTGGCCGTTCAGCCGTCCGGCCCGAAAGCTGGAGACCACATACATCCCGTAACTGATCAGCCGAAAAGCGTTGGGGTCCATTATCCCCCCCTGATGGCCCTGATCTGGGCTGTCCGGTCGGGCGCCCCGAAGATGGCCGCCCCGGCCACCAGCACCTCGGCCCCGGCCTCCCGGGCCAGTTTGGCAGTATCCGGGTTGATGCCCCCATCAATGGATATCAGGGCGCCGGTTGCGCCTTCTGCCTTCTGCCTCCTCAATTCCCTGACCTTGTCCAGCACCTCGGGCATAAACTTCTGTCCGCCAAAACCTGGGTGTACGCTCATCACCAGAAAGAGATCCAGCTCGGAGATGACCTCCAACGCCCTACCCATGGGGGTCTCGGGGTTGATAGAGAGCCCGGCCTTTACCCCCAGCCCTTTAATCTTGCGAATGGCCCCCTTCAGGTCGTCCGTCGTCTCAGTGTGGATGGTTATGTAATCGGCGCCGGCCTTGGCGAACTCCGGGGCGTACTTTAGCGGGTCGGCGATCATCAGGTGCGCATCCAGCGAAAGCCTGGTGATCTTCCTGATGGCCGCTACTACGAACGGTCCGAATGTCAGATTGGGTACGAAATGACCGTCCATCACATCAAGGTGAAGCCAGTCGGCCCCGCCCTGCTCCACCGAACGGATCTCCCCCTTCAGGTCGGCGAAATCGGCCGACAATAACGAAGCGGCTATCAGCGTCCTGGCCATATTTTTCCCTACTGGGTGCTGACCGCCAGGTTGACGGTGTCACCCGGGGAGACCACCACCCCGGCCTGGGGTGCCTGCAGCATGATGGTGCCCGGCTCCAGGGCCTGACCGGAGATGTACTTCACCTGCCCGATGACCAAGCCCTGATCCACCAGCTGACCCTGCACCTCGGCCAGCTTGCGCCCCACCAGTTCCGGCATATACATCTTGCCGGTAGGCCCCTTGCTGAGTATCAGCCTGATAGTCTCCCCCTTGGCCAGCTGGCTGCCGGCCGGGGGATCAGACGACACCACGCAGCCCAGGGCGATGGAGTCGCTGGAGATGCTGTCCACACTGGACACCGCCAGTCCCAGCCGATCGATCAGGTTGACCGCTCGCACCGAAGACAGCCCGGCCAGATAGGGTACCGCCACCTTTTCCTGCCCCCGGTTGATGATCACCCGCACCGTCCGCCGCTTTTTGACCATCATCCTGGGCTCGGGATCCTGGGAGATGATGGAACTATCGGCCAGGTTGGGATCGTAGCGCCAGCCGGCATTGGCCATCTCCAGCTCCCGGGCCTGTAGAAGTTCCCGGGCTTCCGTAAGTCCCATCCCCCGGACATCCGGAACCTCCACCTCGTCTCCCCTCATAACTATCAGGGGCATCACTACGAAGTTGGCCAGCAGAAACCCGGCCAGCAGGGACAGGAATAGCCAGATGATGTTCCGCCAGATCCGGGGAATTTTCTTAAAAATTCCGGACATCTCTATTCGGGCTCGATATCGGTAGTTACCCACAGGTTGACGTTTGAACCCTTGGCCGCCTTGGCCCCGGCCGGCGGGTCCTGCCGGGTGACCAGACCCGGATCCTGCTCCTCGTCGTAGATGTAGCGGATGCTTCCCACATTCAGCCCGGCCTGCTTTATCATATCCTGGGCCCGGCTGCGGCCCCAACCCCGGACTGAGGGCACCGATACCTCACCCGCCCCGGCGCTGACGATCAGGTCCACAGGGGTGTCCTTGGACACCTTTAATCCAAACAGCGGATTGCTGGAGATGACCGCGTCCTTCTCCACCGAATCGGAGGGCTGCATGATCACCTGGCCCAGCTTGAGGCCTGCCTGCTGCAGCATAACCGTCGCCTGGGCCAGCGCCAGTGACTTCAAGTTTGGCACTTCAGCCCCGGCGTTGTTGGGCCACACCTTGACCGTCCAACCCTTGCGCACCTTGCTGCCCGGGACCGGATCCTGCTTGCTTACGGCCCCGTCGGGCACTGAGGGGTCGCTGACCGCCGTCTCCTCATACATTCTGAACCCCCGGCCCTCCAGCAGGGATTTGGCTATCTCCACCTTTTTGCCGGTGACATCGGGCACCTCGGACATCTCCAAAATGGGCTGGACAAAAGCCCAGAAGAGGATGGTGGTGATCAGTCCGCTCAGGGCCCCTGACAGGATTGAAATCCAGACATTTTTCTTGTTGCTGGTCTGCTCGTAGATGGGCATAGTACCTCCAGGTTTGTCATTTTCCCTATTGGACCCTCACCAGGCGGGCGGCGAAGGAGCCATCCCAGCCATGCCGGTGGGGCCAGATGGACAGGCAGCCATTTTCAACCAATTCCAGCGGCAGTTGGCGCTCGGCCAGGTCCAGTCTAAAACCGGGATGCCGGGTTAAAAATCTTTCGACCTGCTGGTGGTTCTCCTCCTGGGTGACAGTGCAGGTGCTGTAGATCAAGGCACCCCCGGGTTGGACCATCCCTGCAGCATTATCCAATATACGCGCTTGAAGTTCTGATAGTCTCAGGATGTCGGCTTCTCCGATCCTCCAGCGCAGGTCCAGCCGGCGGCGCAGCACCCCCAGCCCGCTGCAGGGCAGGTCGGCCAGCACCAGATCAAAAAGACGGCGAAACCTTATGGTGGTGGCGTCACCGTTTATCAAGTGCCACGAGGCCAGTCCCAACCGTTCGAAATTCTCCCTGACCCGCCGGAGTTTTGGGTGGCTGACATCCACCGCATAGAGCTCCGCCCTGTTCCCAGCCAGCTCCAGGGCCTGGCTGGCCTTGCCGCCCGGGGCCACGCAAAGGTCCAGAATCAAATCACCGGGTCTTGGCCGGTAAAGCAGGCCCACCGACTGGGCCCCGGCATCCTGAAAATAAAAATGCCCCCGGGAAAACGTTTCATCATCGACCAGCCCGGAAGGCTCTTCCACCAGGAGGGCCAGCGGCAAGCCATCCAACGTCCTTGGCCTGAAACCCCGCTCGCTTAGGTGTTTTACCAACTCCCCCAGGGAGGTCCTCAAGGGATTGACTCTGATCACCACCGGAGCCGGCGAGTTATCCGCCTCCATCAACCTGATGGCTTCGTCCCACCCCAGTTGGGTTGCCCATCTCTTAACCAGCCATTCGGGATGGGAGTATTCTATGGCGGCATCCTTGAGCTTATTGCCGGTATCCGGCCGGGATAAGTGCCTTTTGTTTCTAATTATATCCCGCAGGACGGCATTTGTCAAGCCAATTATCCCTTTCCGGCCAAAGCGCTTAACCAAATTAACGCTTTCGTTCACCGCGGCAAACCCCGGCACCCGGTCCAGATATGCTATCTGATAAAGGCCCAGTCTTAATATGTTTATTTCCAAGGGTTTGAGAGAGGCGATGCCTCTCTGCAATGAACAGTCCAGTATCCAATCCAGCCGGGACCTGTTTCTCATCACTCCCGACACCAACTGGCGGACCAGCCCCAAGTCGGCTGGGGAAAGGCCGGATTGCCGTAGCAGGGACCGGGCCAAGAGGGCATCGCTGAGAGCTTCGCCGCGCTCGACTTGATCCAGTATTTTAAGGGCGGTTTCCCTGGCCGTCAATTACGTTTTCCCTTCGAACAACACCGTCATGGCGATTCTGACCTGTTCCATATCCACCGTGGTATTAAAGCAAGGCCCATGCGGCCTTTGATTTAAAATGCCATAAACCGGAATGGGATATGCATCAAGGATGCCGGATACCAGGTCCCGCTCACAAGCCACCGCTATGATGACTGTCGGTTTCATCTCAACGATAAGGCGCCGGGCCAGGGTGCCGCCGGTGGCCACTGCAATCCGGGCTCCGTGCTCCTCGGCTAAACCGGCCAACTTGGTGATGGAACACTTTCCGCAGCGACGGCAGTGGCTGATGTCGGAGGTCACCCGGTGCTCACACTCGCTCCACTGCAGGCAATGGGGCAACAGGATCATCATCCGGCCAGGGTCGATCCTCTTTTTGGTGGCCCGCACCAAAGCATTGTTGAACTCCACAAACGACTCCCCCACCTTCTCCCGGCCCAGGCCCATAAGGAACCCCAGGAACAGGTTGATGGGATAGAGCACCTTGACGGTCACCTGCTTTTTGCCGTGGGGAAAAAGGAAATCCCGTTCGGTGATGGCCGACAGAAACAGCAGAAAGAGGCCGCCGGCAACCACCAGCAGGAAGAGAACCGCCAGGCCCACCATCATGTAGGAAATCCAGGAAGCCAGCATCTTCAGGCGCGGCATCACCAGCCAAAACAGCAGGGCAACCCCGGTCCCCAAGATGGCCAAGCTTACGAAGGACAGCCCCAGGAACAGCCGCTTGCCGGGGCTCACGACAGGACCTCCCCCGGCCGGGGCCGGTATCCCCGGATGAATTCCTCTCCACTCATCTCTCTTTTCCCTTGGGGCTTGACTTTAAGCAAAGCAATCAGCCCATCCCCCGTTTTGATGATTGGGCCGGTTTTGCTTTCTACCGACACCACCTGGCCCGGCTTTTTCTCAGTATTCGGCATTTCGCATTCAATGTTCGCCTTAACAATCTCCAGTCGCTTGCCATTGAACATGGTGAACGCCCCGGGCTTGGGCGTCACCCCGCGAATCCGATTGAATATCTCGAGGGAGTTCCTGGTCCAGTCGATGTGCCCATCCGCAGGCGATAACTTGGGGGCAATGGTGGCCAGGGAATCGTCTTGTTTCTTTGGGTCGCATTTCCCTGCCCTCAAAACCTCCAGGCTTCTGGCCATCAGCTCGGCACCCAGCAGGGCCAGTCTCTGTTCCAGCTCGCCGGCGTTCTCCTCGGGGTATATCGGGACAGCCTCCTGCAATAATATATCCCCGGCATCCATCCGGTTGTTAATAAGAATGCTGGAGATCCCGGTAACCTTGTAGATCGGAAGAGCACACGTCTGAACTCCAGTCCCCGAATACGATATCGTA
>CALGNM010000076.1 GCA_937958665.1 uncultured bacterium
AGATCGTATTCGGTGACTGGAGTTCAGACGTGTGCTCTTCCGATCTAGAATATCTCCACCGTCAAATACTTCTTGGGGTTGGCTTTTATATCTGCAATCAATGCCTGCAGGTCCTTATTGGTCTTGTTCAACTGCTCGTAGAGTTCCTTATTATTGACCAACTGCCCGGCGGTTCCTTGGCCGGAGTTTATCTTGGCGGCGATGGAATCAAGCTTGACGCTGGCCTGGGCCAGGTGCTGGATGGTGCTGTCCAGTTTGCCCTGGTTGGGTGAGACCAGGCGGTTGATGTCCTTGACTGTCTCGGTGATGGCCGCCCGGTTCTGGGTGGCCATAAGGCTCAGCTGCTGCGAGGCCTGATCGAGATTCTTCAGGGCGGAGGAGAGGCTCCGAATGTTATCTGGTGTGGCCAGATCATTCTTAAGCCGGCCAACCATCTGCGAGGCCTCCTCGGCCAGCCTTCCCATTCGGGAAACCGCCTCCATCAGCCCGGGAGAGCGCTGGCCCTCGATGGTGGCTGAAATGTCCAAGGGTTGGCCGGTCTGGCCGGGGTTGATGGCTATCTGCTTGTCGCCCATCAGGCTGGCGTCAACCAGCCAGAACTGGGCGTCCTGTCTCAGGTCCACATCTTGGTCCACCATCAGCTCTGCTATCACTCCGGGCCGGGCTGGGTTGAGGGCGATGGACTTAACCTTGCCTTTATCGAACCCGGAGACCGTGATGGGATCCCCCTGGCGAAGGCCGGCGGCGTCATCGAAGGCCACCCTGACCAGATAGCTTTTCCGGCCTACCTCAACCCGGTTGAGCCACAGCAAACCGACGATCAGCAGGGCGATGGCCGACAATACCACCAATCCCACTATGGTCTCGTTTCGACGTTTGCTCATTTTGGTACCTCGTTAGGTTAGCGGCTGATCAGGGGCAAGCGATAGCCGATGATCCTGTCCCGGAAGTGAATGGCCAGCTTGGCAGTGGCATAACCGATGGCGGCCCCGGCCAGCACGTCCGAGGGATAGTGGCGTCCCAGGTAAACCCGGGACAGGGCAATCCCGACGGCTGCGGTGTAGCAGGGGAAGGCGGATTGGGGGTACTGGTGGGCGAAAACCGTGGCCAAAGCGAAGGCTCCGGTGGCATGCCCGGAAGGGAAGGAGGAATTGGAGCGCTCGGTCTCGCCTTCAGGGCGGGGCCGGTTGACCGCGTTCTTGAGACCGAAGGTGATCAGGGCCGAGGCTCCGTCGGCTGCCAGGGCCAGCTTGGCGCTCTGCCTGGCCTTTTCCCCGCCGAAAAGCCCAACCAGGGCGCACAGCCCGATACCTACCTCCTCCTCCCCGGCATCGGTCAGGGTCTGCATCGGCCCGTCCAGCCAGTCGCTTTGCCAGCGGACATGTATTTGGTTGAACAGCCGCTGGTCCAACGATTCGGCCTTTGCTTCGGAAACCGATGCTGTCAGAAGCAATAGCAAGGCAAACGATGGGTTTATTCTAAACATTCATTGTTGCTGATGTGGACGGCCGATGGCCATTCTTGGTCAATTCAGAACCGGTTGAGGTCGACGTGCCCCAAGGCACCCAGCATGGTGACGGCCTTTTGGGGACAGACCTCGAAGCACAGGCCGCATCCAATGCACTGGCCGCGCATAACCTTGTGGTGTTCCCCCTTGCGTCCAATGATGCAGTCGGTGGGGCAGACCGGCTTGCACTGCTGGCAGCCGTTGCATTGCAGCCCGATGAAGGCGGTGGGCCGGATGGGGATGCGGTCCAGATACGTCTTTTGGGGGCATTTAAGGACGCAGATGGAGCAGGAACGGCATTTTTGGTGGTCGATGGCCGGCAGGGAGCCTTCCCAGCGGATGGCCCCATAGGGGCAATCGGTGACACACAATCCGCAGGTGGTGCATCCCTTACGGCAACTCCCGGCCAACCCCTCCGAGCGGGCCTGATTGGAGCAGGCCAGGTATATCTGCTGGACCCGGGGGGCCAGTTCAAGTATCCCCTTGGGACAGACATTGGTGCAACGTCCGCAGCCGGTGCACCGGGAGTAGTCCACCCGGGGCAGGCCGTCGGACCCGATCTTGATGGCCTGGTAGGGGCAGGCCCGGGCGCAATCGCCCAGCCGCAGACAGCCGTAAAGGCACTCCCGGTTTCCCCCATACAGCAGCATGGCTCCATGGCAGCTCTCTACTCCGATATAAGAGAACCGGTTCCGGGCGTTTTCAGCAGTGCCCTGGCAGTCCACGAAACAGGCCACGTTGGAGCGGGGCAGCACTGTTTCGGTCTGCAGTTCAACCAGTTTGGCCCGCAGGTTCTCGCCCCCGGGGAGGCACTTCCCGGGATCGGGGGTCCCCCGGGACAACTGCAAGGCATAGCCCCGGCATCCCAAGGGCTGCCCGCACAGCCCGCAATCCAACCCGGGCAGCAGGTCCAGAAATCTATTGGCCAGCTCGGTCGACATCGGTGGCTATCCCTTGAACAATGATGCTATGGCCTGCCATCCCAGCCAGAACAATGAGCCGGCCAGCAGGAAGGCCGGCCATCCCTGCAGGGGCCGGCTGGTGGTCTTCGGCTCAGCCCTCTCCCGGAAGAATGCCATCAGGATGGTGGAGAGGATATAGCCCAAGGCCATGCCGGTGCAGCGCAACAGCGCCTGGGCTATTCCGTCAGGGGCGGAATGGATGAGAAGCAGTCCGGATCCAAGCACCGCCAAATTGAGAAAATACAGGGGCAGACAGTCGATGATTGGCCGGAAACGGGAAAAGATCCTGCCGATTAGCCTCTGCCAGACCCACATGGCCAGCAGCAACACCGGAAGCTCCATAAATTTCAGCCTCAAAGGCTCCAACAGCAATTGGTGGAGCAGCCAAGCCGATGATCCTAGCCCCAGTATCATCAGTCCCCCTGTCAGACCATACCCCAGGGCGCCGGCCGGGTGGCGGGTCATGGATTGAGATGAGCTGGGAACCAGCCCGAAGCTGATTAGCGGCTGAAGGAGGAAGATGCCGGATAACAGGGACAGTGAGTAATCCAGGCTCATGGACGATTCCTCCCGATCATCCTGAAAAGCATTATGGCCAAAGCTGTCAGAACCATGCCCCCGAATACGGATGAGGCCAGCGGCCAGGGGGGGAGGATGAACAGCTGGCTGCCAGCCATTTTTCCAGTGCCCAGCAGTTCACGGAACAGGGACACCAGCAGCATCACCATCAGTATCCCGGTTCCCTGTCCGGCGGAATCAAACAGGGCCCGGCCGGTGGAGGTGCCGTGGGAGAAACTGCGGGCCCGGGAGAAGACCGCCGGGCAGGCCGCCAGCAGGTACATAACGGTCCGGGTATGCTCCGGCAGTCGGGCGATCTTGTGGGCGAAGGCAGCGTCAACCGCCGCCAGCATGATGGCCGTGCCCAACGACAGGGCCCACAAGGGGATCCGGTAACGCAAAAGGTCTCCGCACAGGTGTGAGGCCAGCGAGTTGGCGATGATCAGCCCCAGGCAGACGCTACCCAGAAAAAAGGCCTGGTCCCAGGACTGGGTCCCGGCTACCGCCAAAAAGATTCCGGCTCCGGAATACAGCAGGGCATTCTCCGGCCAGAGGTTCTTGATGAACAGCTGTTGTTTGCTCTCCGAAGGTAGACGCATACACCTAAGCCAAGCATTGATATTCCGATATGAAGAATAAGTATATGTTTTTTGCCAATCAAAGTCAAGGCAAATTGACGCCCGGCCACCACCGACCGGAGCCGGTCCCGGCAAATTTGACCTTGACTAACCAATTCAGATGCCCTATACTAGCCATTACAATCGAAATATGGAGGCAACTGGTATGCCAAGAATATTCATCTGTCTGTTGCTTCTGGCCTCGGCGACTGTCCAGGCTCAGGAGAGGCAGGATGTCAGCCTGACGGTCTACAATGGCGACCTGGGTCTGGTGACCGAGGTCCGAAAGATCAAGATGCCGGCCGGGAAATCGGAGATCCGCCTGAGCGACGTGCCGTCACAAATCGATCCCACCTCGGTGCACTTCAGATCGCTGACCTCGCCGGAGAAGGTGTCCATATTGGAACAGAACTACCAGTACGACTTGGTAAGCCCGGCCAAGCTGCTGGATCGCTATCTGGATCAGAAGGTCAAGGCCTCCACCGCTTCGGGCAAAATGTTCGAGGGGATACTCAAGGCCTTCGATGGGTCCAATCTGGTGATGGAATCCGGCGGCAGCATCGTCACCCTGCGGTTGACCGACAACCTGCAGAACCTCGAGTTTCCCAGCCTGCCCCAGGGTCTGATCACCCGGCCCACCCTGGTGTGGCTGGCCGACAACCGGGGACCGCGGGACCAGGAATGCCAGATATCCTACCTGACCCGGGGAATTGCCTGGCATGCCGAGTACGTGGCGGTGCTGGACAAGGGTGAAACCTCGATTGATCTGGGGGCCTGGGTGTCGCTGGACAACCGCTCCGGATCATCCTACCGCAATGCCCGGCTCAAGCTGATTGCCGGAGAGGTCAACCGGGTCCAGCCTGCCTCGCCAAGATATGACAGGATGGCCAAGGGTTTGATGGCCTCGGAAGCCGTAGCCCAGTTCCAAGAACAGCCTTTCTTTGAGTATCACCTCTATAGTCTGCAGCGCCGGGCCGATGTGGCCAATAATGAGATCAAACAGGTATCGCTGTTCCCCAACTGCCAGGTTTCGGTGAAGAAGGTATTTACCTACGATGGCTCGGCCGGCAGCAAGGTCAGGGTCAACCTGGAGCTAAGAAACGACAAGGCCTCCGGCCTGGGGATGGCCCTGCCGGAGGGCAAGGTCCGCATTTATCAGCGGGACCAGGATGACAGCCAGCAGTTCATCGGGGAGGACCTGATCGGACACACCCCCAAGGACGAGAAGATCCGGATGTTTCTCGGCAACGCCTTCGATTTGGTGGGGGAGAGGAGCCAGAAGGACTACAAGCGGATAGACGACCGAACCCAGGAGCAGACCATTGTGATCAAGCTGAGGAACCACAAGGAGCAGGCGGTGGAGGTGGTGGTGGTGGAACATATACCGGGTGACTGGAAGATGATGAACAGCAGCCACAAGTACAGCAAGAGGTCGGCCTCGGTCATTGAGTTCGCAATGCCCATTCCCAAGGACGGGGAAGCCACCCTGAGCTATACCTTCCGGCACAAGTGGTGATAGCGGGTCGGCCAGCACAGCCTGACCGATGCATTAAACTCCTTGACCTATGGGGAGATAATTGGTATAATCAATGTTCGTTTTGGAGCAGCAGGCTATGAAATATTGACCCGGGCCAATATGGGCGCCCGATATGTTGGATGTACGGAGAGATGTCCGAGTGGTCGAAGGAGCACGCCTGGAGAGCGTGTATACCGCAAGGTATCCTGGGTTCGAATCCCAGTCTCTCCGCCAGCCATAGGGAAGCGAAATCAGATGTCTGGCTCAGGTTGGACCAGGGTGAGGTAGCCTTGAAAAAATATCACAACATAACTTTTGGTGATTTATGAAAGCCTTGATCACCGGCATCACCGGGCAGGACGGATCGTACCTGGCCGATTTTCTTTTGGACAAGGGCTACCAGGTTTTCGGAATGGTGCGCCGCGCCTCAACCGAAAATTTCGAGCGCATCGAACACATAAAGGACCGGATAGAGCTGGTGCAGGCCGATCTGCTGGATCAGCTTTCCATCATCAGCGTCATCAAGCAGACCCAGCCCGATGAGGTTTACAACCTGGCCGCCCAGAGTTTTGTGCCCACCTCCTGGGACCAGCCGGTGCTGACCGGGGAGTTCACCGCTCTGGGGGTGACCCGGATGCTGGAGGCCATCCGGCTGGTCAATCCCAAGATTAAATTCTACCAGGCTTCCAGTTCGGAGATGTTCGGCAAGGTGAGGGAGACCCCCCAGACCGAGTTGACGCCGTTCCATCCCCGCAGCCCCTATGGGGTGGCCAAGGTCTACGGGCATTGGATCACCATCAACTACCGGGAATCTTACGATATCTTCGCCTGTTCGGGGATCCTGTTCAACCACGAATCTCCCCGGCGCGGCAAGGAGTTCGTCACCAAGAAGATCACCGACCACGTGGCCCGGATCAAACTGGGCCTGGAGAGGGAATTGCGGTTGGGCAACCTGGACGCCAAGCGGGATTGGGGTTTTGCCGGTGATTATGTCAGGGCCATGTGGCTGATGCTCCAGCAGTCTGCGCCGGACGACTATGTGATTGCCACCGGCCGTACCCATTCGGTACGCGAGTTCTGCCAGGTCGCCTTCGAGCACGTGGGGTTGGATTACAAGCAGTATGTAAAAGTTGACCCCAGGTTTGTCCGTCCGGCCGAGGTGGACCTGCTGTTGGGCGACCCCGCCAAGGCCCAGAGCAAACTGGGCTGGAAACTGGAGGTGCCCTTCGAGCAGTTGGTAAGGATAATGGTCGATCACGATTTGGCCTATTACCAAAACCTTCGACCGTGAACTGCTTCATTACCGGCATAGAGGGATTTGTAGGCCGGCATTTGGCCGCTCACCTGGCCGGCTCCGCCCACCGGGTGTCCGGCAGTTATCTCGACCAGTCGGCGGCCGACGGCTTGGGGGGCGGTTATCAGCTTTATCGGGCCGACCTGCGGGACTCTGGACAGTGGGCCCGGTTGATGCAGTCCGCTCGGCCGGACTGCATTTTCCATCTGGCCGCCCAAAGCTCTCCGGCCTGGTCGTTCAAGAGGCCGGCGGAGACTCTGGAGATCAACGTAGTTGGAACAGCCAATCTGTTGGAGGCCTGTCGACAGGCCTGTCCTGAGGCCAGGTTCCTGGCGATAAGCTCCTGCGAGATATACGGGATGACCTCCGATGACCGGCCGGTGGCTGAGGATCAGCCCTATAATCCGGCCAGCCCTTACGCGGTGAGCAAGATCGCCCAGGAACAGCTGGCGATCCAGTACCACCACAGCTATGGCCTCCGGGCGATCATCGCCCGGCCCTTCCCCCATACCGGGCCGGGCCAGCCTGACAATTTCGCCCTGCCCAGCTTTGCCCGGCAGGCGGCTGAGATAGCCGCCGGTTTGCGTCCCCCGGTGGTTGAGGTGGGAAACCTCAGCGCCCGGCGCGACCTGTCCGACGTTCGCGATGTGGTCCGGGCTTACGCCCTGCTGGCGGAAAAGGGGATCCCCGGCCAGATTTACAACGTCTGCTCCGGCAAATATCTGTCTATCCAATCGGCCCTGGAAACATTGATTGGGCTATCAGGCTTGGAGATCGAGGTTAGGCCGGACCCGGCCCGATTTCGGCCGCTGGACATACCTATCTTGTGGGGTGACAATGCCAAGCTGAAACGACAGACCGGCTGGTCTCCCGAATACGATATCGAGAGAACGCTGGAAGATCTTTATCGCTATTGGCTGGCGAGGGTTGGAAAACAAGACAAGGAGGGGGTAAAATGATAGAAGGGGTCCGGGTCAAGAAGCTCAAGGTAATCCCGGATGAACGGGGCCGCCTTATGGAGATCCTGCGTTGCGACGAGGAGTTGTTCGACAAGTTCGGACAGGTCTACCTAAGCACCACCTACCCCGGGGTGGTCAAAGGATGGCATTACCACAAGCTGCAGGCCGACAACATCGCCTGCGTTCAGGGTATGCTGAAGCTGGTGCTGTACGACGACCGGGAGGGGTCTGCCAGCAGAGGAGAGATCGGGGTCTATTTCATCGGAGAGCACAATCCCATGCTGATTCAGGTCCCCAAAGGCGTTTACCACGGATGGAAGTGTGTCTCTGAAACCGAGGCTCTGGTGGTCAACTGCCCCACCGAGCCCTACAACTACAACCAACCCGACGAGTATCGGCTGGATCCCCATCAAAATGACATTCCATACAGTTGGGAGCGCAAGGACGGTTAGTGCCGGGCTCGACCGGTTAGCCAACCACGACACTGCGGGAATTTTGAGAATATGGATAAAACGATTCTGGTGACCGGAGGGGCGGGGTTCATAGGTAGCAACTTCATCCGCCTGATGCTGGTGAAATATCCCGGGGGCAAGATAATCAACCTTGACAAGCTGACCTATGCCGGGAACCCGGAGAACCTGTCAGATCTGGAGGGGAACCCGAACTACAGCTTCGTCCAAGGGGACATCTGCGATGCCAAGCTGGTGGACGAGCTTACCAAGCGGGTACAGCTGGTGGTGAACTTCGCCGCCGAGACCCATGTGGACCGTTCGGTGGACGATCCCTTTGTCTTCACCCAGACCAATGTCATAGGCACCCATGTTCTGCTGGAATATTCCCGGCGCAATGGGGTCGGATTGTTCGTTCAGATCGGAACCGACGAGGTGTACGGCAGCGTGGAGTCCGGGTCTTCGGTGGAAACCGATAAGCTTGATCCCCGCAGCCCATATTCAGCCTCCAAGGCGGCGGCCGATCTGATGGCCCTGTCCTACCATACCACCTACGGGATGGACGTCCGGGTCACCCGGTGCACCAACAATTACGGGCCCTACCAGTTCCCCGAGAAGCTGATACCGTTCTTTGTCACCAATGCCCTGGAGGACCGGGAGCTTCCCATCTACGGGGACGGCCGCAACGTGCGGGACTGGCTGTACGTGGAAGACCACTGCCAGGCGGTGGATTTTGTCATCAAAAATGGGCGGAGCGGGGAGGTCTACAACATCGGGGGCGGCCAGGAGATGGAGAACATCCAGATCACCGACATCATCCTCCGTGAATTGAAAAAGCCGGACAGCCTCAAGAGATACGTCAAGGACCGTCCGGGGCACGACCGGCGCTATTCGCTGGATATCTCCAAGATCAGACAGATGGGGTGGAGCCCTGGCCATACCTTTGAGAAGGCCATCAAGCGGACCATCAAATGGTATGTGGACAACCATGAATGGTGGCGCAGGATCAAGGAGGGAAGGCGGGAATACCGGGATTTCAAGGACCGCTGGTACAAAGGAAGATAACTATTCGTAAAATAATGATAAAGGTTGAGAAAATGGACCTGAAGACCAAGATCGAGAAAAAACAGGCCAGGATCGCGGTGATCGGCCTGGGTTACGTGGGCCTGCCCCTGGCGGTGGAGTTCGCCCGGGCCGGTTTCCGGGTGTACGGGATCGACCTGGACAAACGAAAGGTTGACAGCATCAGCCGGGGCAAGAACTACATCATCGACGTCAACGACCGCCAGCTGAGGGAGGTGGTCTCCCAAGGGAAGCTGTCTGCCACCACAGACTACGGGGTGCTCAAGAAATGCGATGTGGTCCATATCTGCGTGCCCACCCCCTTTACGGCCACCAAGGACCCCGATGTCAGCTATATCATCCACGCGGCCGAAGGGATAGCCCGGCACCTGCACCGGGAGATGCTGGTGGTGCTGAAGAGCACCACCTACCCCGAGACCACCACCAAGGTGGTAAAACCCATTCTGGAGAAGGGTGGGCTGAAAGCCGGACATGATTTCCACCTGGCCTTCTCGCCGGAGAGGATCGATCCCGGCAACCAGCAGTTTACTACCGCCACCACCCCCACCGTGGTCGGAGGTTACACCCCGCGTTGCGGCCAGCTGACCAAACTGGTCTACGGCCAGATTATTGACAAAATTGTGATGGTCTCCTCGCCCTCGGCCGCCGAGATGACCAAGCTATTGGAGAACATCTTCCGCAGCGTCAACATCGCGTTGGTCAATGAGTTGGCCTGCCTGTGCGAGCGCATGGATAATGTGGACATGTGGGAGGTGGTGGACGCCGCCGCCACCAAACCCTACGGCTTCATGCCGTTCTATCCCGGACCGGGATTGGGCGGCCACTGTATCCCCATCGATCCCTACTATCTGGCCTGGAAGGCCAAGGAATATGACTTTCATACCGATTTTATAGAGCTGGCGGCCGAAACCAACGAGAACATGCCCTACCATGTGGTCAACAAGGTGATTGCCGCCTTAAGCGACCAGGGCAAGGCGGCCTCCCGGTCCAAAGTGCTGGTGCTGGGGGTGGCCTTCAAGAAGGACATCGATGACATTCGTAGCTCCCCGGCCATCAAGGTGATCGAGCTATTGCAGGGCAAAGTCAGGTCCCTGTCTTACAATGATCCATTCGTTCCGGCCTTCGCCGAGGGCGGCATCAGCATGAGGTCGGTGCGGTTGACCCCCCAGTTGCTGAAGTCGGTGGATTGCGTGCTGATCACCACCAACCATACGTCCTACGATTACCGGATGATTGTCAAAAACGCCAAGTTGGTGGTGGACACTAGGAACGCCACCAAGGGGATCAGAAGCCCAAAAGTGGTAAAAATAGGCCGAAAATAGACAAGATGAGGGTTGAAAAAACACCCCCAATTATGGGGGTGTTTTTTTTATTTACCCTTGACAAACCTTCCGTTTTGATATAAAATATCCACAGTTTAACATTATAAGGAATAACAGGTTGCTATATTAAAGTTTGTGGCTCTTTAAGTCTGGGTTTGGGATATTAGGCTTATGGCCATGGATTTTAATATGGCGCCCACCAAGCGTTTCCGGATAATGTATTATCTGGCCGGGCGCCTCTTCAGAGCGCACCGGCTATTTTTATCCGGTCCGGCCGGAGAAAAGATCAATACAAACGGGGTCGATCATGAAAATTAGAATGACGATGCTGCTGCTGGTTTCCTTCCAAGCGGTCATTTGGGGCCAGCTGAGGCAGGAGCCCAAGGAAATCCCAGCCTACCGGAGTCAACCCATGATGAAGATCCAGGTGCTGGGGCAGGTAAACCGGCCGGGCATCTACTCCCTGCCGGTGATGGAACGGGCCTCCTCGGCCCTGGAGCTGGCCGGAGGGCACAACGAGCAGGGCTCCCTTCGTAACATCCAGCATATGAGGCAGGGCAAACCCATAGCCACCCTGGACCTCTATCAGTATCTGTATTTCAACCGCCAGTCGGAGAACCCAGATCGGAAGAGCACACGTCTGAACTCCAGTCACCGAATACGATC
>CALGNM010000077.1 GCA_937958665.1 uncultured bacterium
GATCGTATTCGGTGACTGGAGTTCAGACGTGTGCTCTTCCGATCTCTCTTGTACATCTCCCTTAGCCGAACCGCCATCACCGCCTCCTGCCTGGCCAACCGGGACTGGGTGATAAGCAGCTGGTCGCCCAGCTGCTTCATCTCGGCATTCAACCGGTTTTCCTTCTGACGCAGAGCCACCAGGACCTGACGGGTAAGCCGAATCTGCTCGGCCGTCTGCTCCAGCTGGGCCAATATTCCCTTCTCCTGCCCCTTCAGCTCGGAGGCTCGGGCCCTGGCCTCCGACAGTTTACGCTGGACGGCTTTGAGGGCGTCCTCCTGCTGGCCAATGTCCTGTCCCCATGCCCCTCCAGCAAGTTGCAGAACAGCCATTATCCCGACTATATTTCTAAGCAGGGGAAAGCCCATTGGCCCTCGCTTCAGGCGTCCTGGGCAGCCAAAGTCGCCAGATCTCCGGCCCGCCGGATGATGATCTCCCCGAACAACGACTCCTGAACCACCCGCACCCGCCCCAGCCGCACCAGTTCCAGCAGGGCGAAGAAGGTGACCACCAGCACCAGCTTCCTCCGCTCGTTGGCGAACAACTGACCGAAGCTGAGCTGTTCCCTTTCCTGGACCGCCCTGAGGATGAAATCGATCCTCTCCTCGATGGTGATGTCCTCCCCCACCAGCTGGTAGATTTTCACCTTGTCGATCCGCTCAACCACCTGGCGGAAGGCGGCCAGCAGCTCATAAAGACCCACCTCGGGCGGGGGCGGCTCGGCGGCCGCCTCTTCCTGTTTCTCGAAAGCCCCCTTGGGGCGGGGAAACATCAGGCGCTGTACTATCTCGCGGTCCTCCAGCCGGGAGGCCGCTTCCTTGAATTTCTTATACTCCAACAGTTGCTGCACCAGGTCTTTCCTGGGATCCTCGGCCTCGCCCTCTATCTCCTGGTGGTGCGGCAGTAGCATCTTGGATTTGATCTTCAGCAGGGTGGCCGCCATCACCAGGAACTCCCCAGCGATCTCCAGGTCCAGGGCCTTCATCAACTCCAGGTACTCCAGGTACTGCTGGGTGATGCGGGCGATGGGAATGTCGTAGATGTCCAGCTCTTCCTGCCGAATCAGGTACAGCAGCAGGTCCAGCGGCCCCTCGAAGATCTCCAGTTTTACCTGATAGGGTTTAGTCGTCATATTTGGTTCTGTTCTCCCTGGTTTGCCAATGCTGCGGATGCTGCCAGCTGTCAAGAGACTAGCGCCCTCCTCACATGGGCAACTTGCTGTTATCCGGTTTGATGGTCTGAATGTTTGTTTAGATCAAGCCTTCGCAGGGTGGGCGCCAGCCGGGCTACCGCCCCTGCCACCAGGATGGTCATTCCGCTGTTGAACACCAGCGACGGCACCAGCCCCATCAGCTTGGCCATCAGGCCGGATTCGAATGCGCCGATCTCGTTGGAGGAGCCGATGAAAACGCTGTTGACCGCTGACACCCGGCCCCGCATCCGGTCCGGAGTATAGAGCTGGACGATGGTCTGGCGGATCACCACGCTGATGTTGTCCACTGCGCCTGAAGCCGCCAGGGCGGCCAGGGATAACCAGAAGTTTCGCGACAGGGCGAAGACCATCATGCAGGCGCCGAATCCGGCCACCACCCACAGCAGTTTCTTCCCGGCCTGATGCAAAGGCGGGCGATGGGCCAGCGACAGGGCCATGGCCGCCGCCCCGATAGCCGGCGCAGCCCTAAGGAACCCCAGACCCTTGGGGCCCACCCCCAAAACCGTGTCGGCCACCATGGGCAGAATTGCGGTGGCCCCGCCAAACAGCACGGCAAACATGTCCAGGCTCATGGCCGGCAGCACCACCGGATGGCGGAACACGAATTTAACCCCGCTGGCCAGGGCGGCTATAATAGGCTCGCCAGCATTGCCCTCGGGAACTCCATAGGAACGGATTGAAGTCGCCGCAACCAAGCCCAAGAGTCCAAACGCCAGGGCCGTGCCGTAGGCTGCCCGCGCCCCGAAAAATCCGTAGATCAGCCCGGCGGCCGCCGGGCCGCCCACCGCTCCTATCTGAAATACTAGACTGTTGAAGGCCGACATCCTGGCGTAAAACTGGCGGGGCACTATCTGGGCCCCCAGGGCCATGGTGGCGGGTGCCAGAAAGGACCGCACCAGACCCATGGCACCGATCACCCCGTAGATGGGCAGGGTGCTGCGGGCCAGATGCCGATGCCCGCCCCAGGACAACCACAGCAAGGCAGCGGAGCACCCGGCCAGCAGGGCGGAGCAGGAAGCCATAACCCTCTGGCGATCGTGTGTGTCGGCATAATGCCCCCCGAACATGGCCACTGAGAAGAAGGCCAGGGCCTCGGCCAGGCCGATCAGCCCCAGGGCCAGCGGGTCGCGAGTCAGCTCGTAGACCTGCCAGCCAACCGACACCGATACCATTTGGATGGAAATCACCATCAGGAAGCGGCTGACCAGGAACCTCCTGAAGTCGGGAAGGCGGAGCACCTCCAGGGCCTGGGGCCCGGGATGGTCCATCTACTTGGTCTTCATGACGAACACCCCGTCCCAGTTCTCGGGAGGCGGCAGCACCTTGAAATCCTCGCAGCGGCCAATATAGGCCTGGCTGGGGCCATCCTCGGAATCAACCTCCAGAGCCTGCTTGAACAGGGCGATGGCCGCGTCCCAGTTCTTGGCCCGGTACTGCTCCAGCCCCTTTAGATAGATCTCCACCGCCTTCCGCTTCTGCTCGGGAACGTCGCCGTCGCTCAGGCCCAGCAGCTCGTAGACCCGCACCGGCTGCTCCTTGCCCACCACCCTTAACAGATCCAGTTCGCGGACCGGGAACAGTCCCCTGACTTTCTCGTAGGTGAACTCCGAGAGCATGATGGCGGTGCCGTATTCCTTGTTGGCTCCCTCCAGCCGCGAACCCAGGTTGACCGAGTCGCCCATGGCGGTGTAGGATTTTTTACGCTCCGAGCCGACGTTGCCCACTGTCACCAGGCCGGTGTTGATGCCGAACCGGGTGAACAGATTGGGCATATTGCGTTTGGCCAGGTCGGCGTTCAGCACCTTCAGCCTCTGGTTCATGGCCCAGACGCACTTGATACATGTTTGGGCGTGGTGGGGATCCTCGGTGGGGGCGCCCCAGAAGGCCATGATGGCATCGCCCTCGTACTTGCTGATGTAGCCGCCATGCTCCAGCACCACGTCGGACATGGCCCCCAGGTATTCGTTGATCAGGGCGATCAGCCGCTCCGGGGTTCCCAGCTTCTCCGAGAAGGATGAGAAGCCCTTGATGTCGGAGAAAAAGACGGTGATCTCCTTCTTGTCACCTCCCATGGCCAGCAGCTCGGGGTTGGCCATGATTTTGTCCACCAGGTCCTTGGACATGTATCCCTGGAACATGTTCTTGATCCAGACCTTCTGCTTCTCCTCGGTCAGGTAGCGGTAGCCAAGAATGGCCATGTTGGTGAACAACACCACCGCCAGGGGCCTCACCATCTCCACCCAGATCAGCGAGCGGTCGAACAGCACCGTGGCCGCCACAAAATATGCCATCATGATACCGAACAGGATCAGCCCGGCCACCATCGGCTTGAAGCGCAAGGAGACGAACACCGTCAGCAGGCCGAACACTATCAGGATAGCCAGGGTCAGGTGCCAGGGCACCCTTTTGATAAACTGGCCGCTGAGCAGAGTCTGCATGATATTGGCGTGGATCTCGGGGCCGGGAAAGACGTTGGAGAATGGCACCACCCTCAGGTCCATCAGCCCGGCGGCGGTGGCCCCGATCAGAACGATCTTGTCCCGGAAGTACTCGGCCGGCACCAGCTCCATCAGCACGTCCGAGTACGATATGTAGCGGAACTTCTTGTACTGCCCGAAATAGGTGATCAGCATCCGGCCGTTCTCGTCGACCGGTATTTTCAGCCGGTCCCCAGCACTGATATACTTTCCCAGCTCGACCCTAACCTGCTCCCGGGGCACCCCCAGGCGGTCCAAGATGATCTGGAAGTCCATTGAGGGGTACACTCGATCGCCCAGGGCCAGCAACAGGGGCTGGCGACGGGTCACCCCGTCCTCATCCGGCTCAATGTTGTAGTAGCCGGTGCCCCGGGCAGCATCCAGCAGGATTGGTACCGGCAGGGTCATCTGCCCCACCTGGTAGAGGTCCCCGGCCGCCATCATGTAGGCGAATTTCTCGGTGGTCCCCAGATCATAGCGCACCGCCCGCCCCCGGATTGGCAGATCGCTGCTGTCGTCCAGTTCTCCGGTAGTAAGGTAGAAGGGGAAATAGACGTTTCCGGCCGACTGGGCCGCTTCGGCGAAATCGCGGTCGTATCCCCAGGAATAGAGGACCGAATTGATGGCGGTGGAAACCTGCCCCGGCTGGAGGGGGATCTTCAGTTCATCGAGCAGCGAGGCCACCCCCTGGCCCCGGGTCTCCTCGAACAGCTGAATGACGTCCGGCATCAGGCTGTCGGACTCCACGAAGAAGATGTCGAAGGCCACCGCGGCCGCCCCGCCCTGGGCCAGATATTCGGCTACCTTGGCGTGGTACAGCCGGGGCCAGTTGTAGAACCGTCCCAGCTTGGCCAGAGACACATCGTCGATGTCGACGATAATCACGTCGTCCAGGTCCTGCTCTCCCATCTGGCCCACCCGCAGCCGGTACCGCAGGTCGTAGGTCTTGTTCTCCAGGCCCTGGAACAGCCCCGGAACCAGGTAGGAGATGGCCAGCACCGCCGCCACCACACCTATCCCCACCAGGGCCCCCACCGATTTTTTGCTGCGGTTGGCCTCGCTCATTTCTTGGCCTCCTTCTCCAAAGCTTTGACGAAGGCCTCGACCAGGGCCGGGTTGAACTGGGTCCCGCTGTCCTGCCTGAGCCGGCGGACCGATTCCTCCATCCCCAGACCTTTGCGGTAGGGCCGGTCGGAGTTCATGGCATCGTAGGAATCACCCACGCAGATAATCTGGGCGTCCATCGGAACCTGGTCGCCGGCCAGCCCGGCCGGGTAGCCCCGCCCGTCCAGCTTCTCGTGGTGGTAGCGCACCCCGGGGATGATGTCCTTCATTTGCTTGATGGGCTCCAGGGCCTCGGCCCCCTTGGCCGGATGGTCCTTGACGATGGAGAACTCCTCCGGGGTCAAGCCCGACGGTTTTTTGAGGATGGCGTCCGGCATCCCGATCTTGCCCACATCGTGCAGCAGGGCCGCCAGCTCCAGGCGCTTGCGGTCCTCCGGGGGGTAGCCCAGCTGGTCGGCTATCATCAGGGCGTATTTGGTGACCCGGGAGGAATGGCCGGCGGTGTAATCGTCCTTGGCGTCGATCAGGCTGACCACGGTTCGGATCGAGCTCAGGAACAGGTCCTGGAGATCGGTGTAAAGACTGGCGTTCTCGATGGCCACCGCCGCCTGGCGGGCCAGGGTCTCGAACAACTCGACATCCTCGCGGGTGAACAAGCCACCCTTCTTGTTCAGCACCTGGGCCACCCCGATCAGCTTGTTCTTGGGCTTTAATGGAACGGTGATGGCGTTGCGGGTCTGGAACTTGGATTTCTCGTCCACCTTGGAATAGAACCGGGGGTCCTTGGTGACGTCCGGCACCAGCAGGGTCTTCATCTGCTCGGCCGCCCAGCCCACCATTCCCTTGCCCCAGGGCACCCGGATCTGCTTGACCGCGTCGCCGGCATCGCCGGTGGCAATCTCGAAGAAGAACTCATGCTTCTCCTCGTCATAGAGGAAGATGGAAGAGGCCTCGGCATCGATCACGTCCTTGGCCACCGTCATCACCGTCTCCAGCACCCGCTTGACGTCCAGCGAGGAGGAGATCAGGGCCGAAGTTTCGGCCATGGCGGTGATGCGGTCCACCTTCTCCCGGGCCTCGGAATAAAGCCGGCTGTTCTCGATCAGGGTGGACAGGTGGGCCCCCAGCAGCTCGATGATCTCCAGGTCATCGTCGTTGTAGTCCTCCCCCCGGAGCTTGTTGATCAGTTCGATCACCCCGATCACCTCGGCCCGGCTCTTGAGGGGAACGCACAATATGCTGCGGGTGGGGAATTCAACGTTATCGGCGATCTCCTTTTTCCATTTGGGCTCCGAGGCCACGTCGTTGACGGTCAGGGGGATGCCGGTCTTGGCCACCCAGCCGGCGATGCCCTGGCCCACCGGGATCTCCAGATCCTGGAGCTTGGCTGAGGCCGGGCCCTTGACGATGGAGAATTTCAGGACCGTCCGGTCTGGCGACAGCAGCAGCAGGGAGCCGGCCTCCGAGGGGGCGATCTCGGTCACCAGGTCCATGGCCCGATCCAGCAGGGGCTGGACGTCGAAAGTGCTGGCGGCGATCTCGTTTACCCGCTGCAGCACCTTCAGCTTCATCTTCAGGCTGGAGAGCTCGCTCTTGGCGGTGGGCATCAGGGCGGCCGTCGGGGACTGGCCCCGGGCCTTGTTCGGTCTGTTTTTCCTCTTGGGTTGTGGCATGGCTATCCTCCCAAAACCAGGGTTGTTTCTTTTGAAAATGCCGCCTCACTCCGGCCGGGTGAAAGTGGGCCGGGCCTTGGTATTTTATATCATTGATTATGTTAAAGCAAGCACAAATTTTATGCTCCGCTAAAGCCCCAACGGCCGGTCCGAAGACCGGCCGTTGATTTATGAGATAGACCCAGCAAGGTTTGTCTCAATCCCTATAACGGCTATCTTTCCCGGCGGCTCCGCCTCATCAGCAGGTCCCATAGCTTTCTGCCCTTTCTTACCTTCTGGCCCTCATCGCTGTAGTAGTAGTAGTGGTAGTGGTAATAGTAGTCATAGCTGGAGCCGATTCCGGACAGATCGATCCGGTTGAAAATGGCCCCCAAAATGTTGGCATTGACGTTAGCCAACAGGTTCTTGGCCCGGGCCAGGGCCCGGCGGTCGGTGCCGTGGGAAAGCACCACCATTACCACGCCCTCCACCTGGCTGGACAGCACCGCGGTGTCGGTGACGGTGATGGCCGGCGGGCTGTCGAAGATTACCAGGTCGTAACGCCCTTTCAGTTGCACCACCAGGTCCTGCATCCTCTGGGATCCCAGCAGCTCGGAGGGGTTGGGCGGGATGGCCCCGCAGGTGAGGATGTCCAGGTTCTCCACCCCGGAGGGCTTGATTACCTGCTCCAGCGGCAGCCGCTCCACCAGCACGTTGGTCATCCCCGGCTCCCGATTCAGTCCGAACAGGGAGTGAACCACCGGGCGACGCAGGTCGGCGTCTATCAGCAGTGTCTTGGCCCCGGCTTGGGCGGTGGTGAAGGCCAGATTGGCCGCGGTGGTGGACTTGCCTTCGGAAGGAGCGGCCGAGGTCACCACCAGCGACTTGAGGGGGGCGTCTATCTTGGAGAACTGGATGTTGGTACGGATGGCCCGGTAGGCCTCGGACACCGGGGACCGGGGGGTGTACTTGGTAACCAAGGTGGACGAGATCCGCGAGATTTCGTCGCCCCCGTTCTTGCGGCGACGGGCATCCTGGTCCTGAATGTTGGGTATCAGTCCCAGCACCGGAATCCCGAAGGTGTTCTCTATCTCCTCGGCGGTCTTGACCGAGTTGTCCAGGGAGTCCAGAAAGAAGGACAACCCCACCCCCAACACCAACCCCACCACCAGTCCGATCAGCAGATTGAGGGCTTTGCGGGGTTTGATGGGCCTGAGCGGGGGCTTGGCCGGATCGATCACCCGGACGTTGCCGATCTTGCCGGCCTCGGTGATCTTGGCCTCCTCGAATTTCTCCAGCAGCATCTTGTAGATGTTCTCGTTGACATCCTTGGCCCTAAGCAGGCGGGTGAGCTCCAGCTCCTTGTAGGGCAACTTGGACAGGCTGTTCTCGTAGCTGTCCATGAACTGGCGAATACCCCTCTCCCGGGCCTCGATGGATATCAGCTCGATCTGCAGGGGGGGGATTTGGGACAGGAGGGAGGACATCTCCGGCATCGGCTCGGGGCGGCTGTCCCGGGTGATATTGTACAGCTCCTCGGTCAGCTTGGCCTTGGTGGCCTCAATTCTGCGATTGAGGGTTACGATCTGGGGATGTTCGGGTCCGTAGCCCTTGATCGAAAGCTGGGTGGCCTCCATCTGGAGGTCCAGCAGGCTCTTGCGCAATGAGTCGGCCACCGCCCCGGCGGTCAGCCGGCCCGGGACGCTGTTAGCCTCCAGACGATAATCCAGTTTCGAATAGATGGCCTCCAACCGCTTCTCCAAACCTATCTTTTGGGTGACGGTGGAGGCATACAACTTGTCGATCTCGGTCAGCCGGGACATCACCTCCCGGGCCTCGTCCGACAGGGAGACCACCTTGTTGCCGGCCTTAAAGGCCTTGATGGCCTCCTCGGCCCGGGAGAGGTTGGCCTCCACCGCCGGCATCTGGTCCTCGATGAACTTCCTGGTGGACAGGGCCTGCTCCCGCTTGACCTGGGCGCTGCGATCCCGCACCGCCTGAGCCACCAGGTTGACCACCAGGGCGCTGCTGCGTGAGGATGGCCCCTGGAACTTTATCAGGATGACATCGGAATCCCGGATGGGTTCGGCGGTGATCCCCTTTTTTATCCGCTGGGCCAGTAGCTCTTGGCGCTGGCTCGGGGAAATCCCTTCCGGAATTTCCTTTAATAGCTCGTCCGCCGTCTGCCGATCCAGCAAGGAGGCCACCTCCTCGGCCAGGGTCCGGGCCTTTATCTCCTCGATCTGGTTGACAATGTAGCTCTTGCGGCTGAAGGCGTCGGAGACATCGAAAGAGGCAATGGGCTCGCGGCTCTGTTCGAAAATGATGGTGGTTTGGCTCTCGTATACCGGAGGCAGGGTAAGGTTGGCTATGATGATCGGCAGCAGCACCCCGGCCAGGCACACCATGATGATGTTCCGACGACGCCACAGAAGGTCGATAACCTCATAGAGGTTGGTCTCCTGCTGCTTCAATCTTATCTCTTCGGACACTCTGCGTTCCTTGGCTAAATTAACTGAAAACAGGAAGCAATAACCGGACCGTGGTCTGGCTTACTTCCTGCAGCATGGTTCATTGGCCGTTAGTTATTCCGGAAGCCTGATGGGCATCAGGAGGTACATCAGGCTGTATTCCTCTACCTGTTTTGAGGGATTGATAAGGGCCGCCGACAGCGAGGTGTTGAGATGAAAAACCATCTCGTCGGAGTCCATGTTCTTGACGATGTCCAGAAGATAGCTGGCATTGTAACCGATCTCCAGGTCTTCGCCCTTGAAGGTGGCCGCCAGGCTCTCCCGGGCCTCACCGATATCCACGGTCTGGCTGGATAGCTCCAATGAATCGGGCTTAATCGACAGCCTTATCTGGTGGGTGAAGGTGTCGGATAGGATGGCCACCCTCCGGACCGCCGCGGCGAACAGCTCGACGTTGACGGTCAGCTGTTTCTTGTTGGTTTTGGGAATGGCCTTTTCGTAATCGCGGTACGGCCCCTCGATGTGGCGGGCGAACACCTGGGTATCTTCGAAGATGAACTGGGAGTAATTGTCATCAAAGCGCAGGGTGATCTCGGTATTATGGGATGGCAGCATTCTGTTTACGATGTTCAACCCCTTGGGCGACAGCAGCAGCTCGCTGTTCTGGGAAATGGGGGGGATCATGGTCTCCAGCATTGCCAGGCGGTGGGCGTCGGTGGCCACCACCTTCAGTTTGTCGCCGCTCATCTGGAAAAACACCCCGCAGAGATCGGGACGTGAACTGTCGGTGGAAACGGCGAACAGGGTCTTCTTGATGACGGTCTCGATTATGGAGCTAGGCAGCTTGACGCTTTTGTCCTTGCTGATCTCGGGGATCTTGGGAAAGTCGTCCTTGGGTAGGCCGATGATGTTGAAGCGGCTTTTCTCGCACCTGATGGCCACCTTGTTGTCCGTCGCCTGAACTTCCACCGACAGGGGCGGAAGCTGCTTGATGATCTCAAAGAACTGTTTGGCCGGGACGGTGATGGAGCCGGGAGTTGAGATTTGAGCCTCGATCTGGGTGACGGCGGCCACCTCCAGGTCGGTAGCTGAAAGTTTAAGCTTGTTGTTGGCCGCTTCAATCAGGATGTTGGTCAGAACCGGGAAGGTGCTTTTGGTGGGCACCACACCTATCAGGCTCTGCAGACATGACGAAAGCTTATCTTGGCTTACGGAAAATTTCATTTATCTACGGCTCCGATTAGCTTTTTGTTTATTTATGATTTATCAGTCAGGTATATTGGCAGAGTCTCTGGATAACTGATATATGATATATCCAAAGAGTATTAAAAGTCAATAGTAAATGTTGATACTGTGGATGGTTGGTGGCAAACTGGTCAAAGACAATGGGTTGTCATTGGCATGATCTGTTGGTTCAGGGTGGAAAAGTGGTTGAAAATTTTGCGGTGAATGAACAACTGTCAACAGGGATGATGGGTCAAATAAAACAATCAACAGATTATTCTCCGTTTATCAACCGGGTTATCCGCTGAGCCTGTTCGGCCGTCTCCCCGCCCTGAGCAATCATTTCCTTGACTTTGTTGATGGCATGGAGTACCGTGGAATGGTCCTTTCCCCCGAAGCGTTGACCGATGTCGTTGAGCGAAGCCTGGGTCAGTTCCCGGGAGAGATACATGGCCAGCTGTCGGGGCATCACCAGCTTTTTGACCCTCTTTTTTGATTTGAGAGCCTCCTCCGGCAGGGAAAAGTAATCGGCCACCTTGCGCTGGATCAGCTCGATGGAAACGGCTCGTCCCTTTTGGGAGATGGTGTCCTTAAGGACCTCCCGGGCTAGGTCTACCGTTAGCTCGGTGTCGTTCAGGCCGGCGAAGGCTACGGTGCGGATCAAGGCACCTTCCAACTCGCGGATGTTGGAATTGATCGCATCGGCGATGAAGTAGATGACATCGTTGGGAATGGTCAGGAAAGATCGGAAGAGCACACGTCTGAACTCCAGTCACCGAATACGATC
>CALGNM010000078.1 GCA_937958665.1 uncultured bacterium
AGACCAACCCCGGACAGCCGGGGGCCATGGAAATGGAGACCACCATCCTGTTCGATGGAACGGACATGTGGATGATCGCCCCCTTCATGGGCAAGAAAAAGATCTCCGAAAAGGACCGGGCCAAATACAACAAGGACCGTTCCTGGCAGTGGTGGAACGAGCTGGCCCGCAACGGACGGATTGTCGGGACAGAGAAGTTCCAGGGTCGGAACTGCTATATCGTAGAGTACCAGCCGCCCAAGGAATCTAAGAAGGACGACATCCCGCCCTACAACCGGATGTGGATCGACATGGACAACCTGGTACAGGTCAAGTCCGAGATGATGGTGGACAAGAAACAAAAAGCGGTAGCCATCTACTCCGATTTCCGCAAGGTGTCCGGCAACTGGGAGATGCCGTTTAAGACCGAGATCTTCGCTGAAAAGGACAACCAGCTGTTCTCCACCGTGGTCGTCAAATCGGTGGAGGTCAACAAAGGGGTGGATGATTCCAAATTCGAGATCGGCAAGGCCGACAAGAAGCCCGGAATGAAAGACCTGCTGAAGGGAGTGATGCCTTCCGGGCAGTGATTTCCAGAAATTATTCCTTGTCCCGATGAAATGAGGTCCGGCATGAAAAAGCCGGACCTCTTATTCTGCTATCACCGCGCCACCCAGCACCAGGTCCCCCCTATAGAAAACGGCCGACTGGCCGGGGGTAACCGCCCGCTGGGGCTCCTTGAAGACGACCTCGACCGAGGATCGGCCCGTTGGCCGGACCAGGGCCTCGGCCCCCTGGTGCTGGTGCCTGATTTTGACCACCGCCCTGACCGTCCGGCGGGGAACCGCTGCCATCCAATTGACCCCATCGGCCATCACCCGGCCTTTCAGCAGGTCCTGGTTCCGGCCCACCGTCAGGGTATTGTCTTTCGGACCGATGGCCACCACGTAGCGAGGGCTGCCCAAGGCTATCCCCAGCCCCTGACGCTGGCCTATGGTGTAGAGACAGAATCCCCGGTGATGTCCCAGAACCCTGCCATCCAGGTCTCTTATCGGCCCCGGTTTGCATTCCAGGCGTTCCCGCAGAAAGTCCAGATCGGAAGAGCACACGTCTGAACTCCAGTCACCGAATACGATCT
>CALGNM010000079.1 GCA_937958665.1 uncultured bacterium
ATCGTATTCGGTGACTGGAGTTCAGACGTGTGCTCTTCCGATCTGGCCCTTTCGGACACCATGTTGTCCCAACCCCAGACTGCCGGCCCGGGGCCGGGCGATAGCCTCCCGGAACTGCCGGGGGACGATCCCGGCCAGCCGGCCATCCGATACAGCTCCGATCTGATATTTTATGATGTCACCAACCAGTTGATCCGCCTGTCGGGAAACGCCCGGGTGCGCTACCGGGAGATCATGGTCACCGGCGACACCATCGAGTTCGACACCCGGCGCCAGATGCTGACGGTGCGGCAGGGCCCGGTTCTCTACGACCGCAGCGATTCGATCTACGGCGACCGGATGGTCTACGACTTCCGGACCCGCCGGGGCTGGATCTACGGGGGGCACACCAAGTTCGACCGGGGCCGATACTGGGGCCGGAGGATCCGGCAGGTGGGCGAGCGCACCCTTCATGTGGACTTCGGCCGCTACACCACCTGCGACGCCGACCCGCCGCATTTCTATTTCTGGTCCCGCCGAATGAAGATCGAGCTGGACGACAAGATCATCGCCTCTCCGGTGGTGTTGTGTTTCTCAGACATCCCCGTCCTGGCCATCCCCTTCTGGTTCTTCCCCCTGAGGCGGGACCGGCATTCCGGGTTCATGGTCCCCCGGATAGGCAGCAGCGCCTATGAGGGGGTGTTTGCCAAGAATATCGCCTATTACCAGGTGCTGGGCGACCAAGCCGACGCCACCGTCTCCTTCGACATGCTGGAGCGGATCGGCTGGCGGGGCAATTTGGAGGCCCGCTATCTGGGATCACGGGGGCTTTCATCCCAGGCCAACTTTTCCTACCTGGAGGACAAGGCCCCCCGCCGTAAGAGGTGGACTGTCAACGGCCGCTATCATCAGGCCTTGGGGCGGCGGACCGCCATCTCCGGCAGCGGCAACTTCGTCAGCGACCGGTATTACTTCAGGGATTTTTCGGACAACCTGGAGCAGAGGCTGAACCGCAATCTTTACTCATATCTGTCCTTATACCATGCCTGGAGCCGGGCCTCGCTGAGGGCGGCCCTGGACCATTACCAGTATCTCGACCTGCACACCACCTCCAGCCGGCTGCCTGAGGTGAACTTCAGCCTGTACCAGACCGAGTTGATTCCCCGGGTCCTGAGCCTGTCGGGCAGCAGCCTTTGGCTGACCCAGCGGACCAGCGATTCCATCAACGTCAGCCAGCGACAGGGATGGGACAGCCGGGCGGAGCTGGGCTCGAGCCTGAGGCTGCTCAAATGGGTCAGCCTCAACCCCCGGCTGACCATGAGGGCCACCTGGTTCGACCGCGACCTCTTTGGCAGCCCCAACGCCTGGCGCTGGCTTTATTCAGGGGGGCTGTCGGCCTCCACCACCCTTTAGATCGGAAGAGCACAAGTCTGAACTCCCGTCAC
>CALGNM010000080.1 GCA_937958665.1 uncultured bacterium
AGATCGTATTCGGTGACTGGAGTTCAGACGTGTGCTCTTCCGATCTATCACCAGCTGCTTGAGACGCGACAGGGAGCCGAAGGGCTCGATGACCCCCCTCCGCAGGTAGAACTGACCCTCGGTGATGTAGCCGGTGTTGTCCGGCACCGGATGGGTGACATCATCGCCCGGCATGGTGGTCACCGCCAGAATGGTGATGGATCCAGCCCCGTCGAAGTCCACTGCCTTCTCGTAGCGGGCCGCCAGGTCGCTGTAGAGCGAGCCGGGGTAGCCCAGGTTGGAGGGAACCTGGTCCATGGTGATGGCGATCTCCTTCAGGGCGTCGGCAAAGGCGGTCATGTCGGTCAACAGCACCAAAACCCGCTGGCCCTGCACCCCGAACTGCTCGGCCGCCGCCAGGGCCAGGTCCGGCACCAGCAGTCGCTCAACCACCGGATCGGAAGCGGTGTGGATGAACATCAACGTGCGGGACAAAACCCCGGCCTCTTCAAAGGCCTTTTTGAACTTCAGATATTCATCATACTTGAGGCCGATGCCGCCCAGGATCACCACATCGGCCCGGGCCCTCATGCCGATCCGGGCCAGCAGCTCGTTGTAGGGCTCGCCGGCGGCGGCGAAAATGGGCAGCTTCTGGCTCTCCACCAGCGGATTGAAGACATCCACCATCGGCACCCGGGTCTCGATGAAGCCGCGGGGGATCACCCGCCGGATGGGGTTGACCGAAGGTCCGCCGATCTCAATCCGGGGCAGGGCCTTCAGCTCCGGGCCTCCATCGATGGGCCGGCCGGAGCCGTCGAAGATGCGCCCCAGCAGGGCCTGGCCGAATGGCACCTGCATAGAATGCCCCAGGAAACGGACCTGGTCGCCGGTGGCCACGCCCCGGGTGCCGGAAAACACCTGGAGGAACACCTGATCCCCCTGCAGCCGGATCGTTTGGGCCAACGAGGAAAGCCGCCGCCCCTTGACCACCGCCAGCTCCCCATTGCGGATGTTTTTGGCATAGACGGTGATGATATCCCCCTGGATCCGGGAGATCAGGTTGTATTCTTTGATCATGGCTTGGCCTCCCCGGCCAACATCTTCCCAATCTGTCGGCGGTAATCCTGGTATTGGCCCCCTTGATAGGGGCTGTATTTCATCTGGAAGAAGAGGTTCTGCAGCCGGGCCATGGCCTCCCGGGCGGCAGACTTCCCGGCGAAGCTGAATTGGTGGTCGGCCATCTCCATCAGCAGCAGAAAATCGTCGATCTGCCTTTGATAGGGGGTGGCCCGGTCCACCGGGTCGAAGGAATCCTGCTGCAGGCAGACCGCATCGACGATCTCGGACTTGAGGTAGGTCACCAGGTCGCTCAGGGGAATGCCCTCCTCGCCCACCACCAGCATCATCTGGCGGACGGCGTTGCCTTCCTGCATCAGCCGCTGGACCCGTTCCACCATCTCCACCCACCGGGGATGCCGTTGATTGAGGGATGCTTCCATCTGCCTGAGATACAAACTCCAGGAGATCAGCGGGTCGATCGCCGGGTAGCGCCGCTGGTCGGAGCGGTTGCGGGACAATCCGTGGAAAGCCCCCACCACCTTGAGGGTGTTCTGGGTCACCGGCTCCTCGAAATTTCCCCCGGCCGGGGAAACGCTGCCGATCATGGTCAGGGAGCCGGTGCGGCCATTGTGAAGCCTGACCACCCCGGCCCGTTCGTAGACCGCTGCGATCCGGCTCTCCAGGTAGGCCGGAAAAGCCTCCTCGCCCGGAATCTCCTCCAGCCGGGCCGAAGCCTCCCTGAGAGCCTGGGCCCAGCGGGAGGTGCTGTCGGCCAGCAACAGCACCTTGAGCCCCAGTTGGCGGTAGTACTCGCCCAAGGTCAGTCCGGTATAGATGGAGGCCTCCCGGGCCGCCACCGGCATGGACGATGTATTGCAAATGATCACCGTCCGGTCCATCAGGGAACGGCCGGTTTTGGGGTCCTCCAGCTGGGGAAACTCCCTGATGGTCTCCACCACCTCACCGGCCCGCTCCCCGCAGGCTACGATGATGACGATGTCGGCCTCGGCATAGCGTGATATTATCTGCTGCAGGACGGTCTTGCCAGCCCCGAAGGGTCCCGGCACGCAGGCGGTGCCGCCCTCGGCCAGAGGGAAGAAAATGTCGATCAACCGACACTGGGTCAGCAGTTGCTTATCCGGCAGCAGCCTCTCTTGATAGGACCGCATCGGCATTTTTACCGGCCATTCCTGCCTGAGGGAAACCGAAACCTGGCGGCCAGGCTGGCCCTTGAGAATGGCCACTGGGTCGGATACCCGATAGCGGCCGGCCGGCTTGACCTCCGCCACCTCCCAGCTGCCATCCAGCATCAGGGGTACCATGATGGGATGGCTAAACATCCCCTCCGCCACCTGCCCCAAATATTCACCCGGCTTGACCCGGTCGCCAGATGCGGCCAGCGGGGTAAAATCCCACAGTTTTTCCTCATCCAGGGGCGGCAGATACTGGCCGCGCTTGAGGAAGAACCCCTGGCTGTTGTCCAGCAGAGCCAGCGGATTCTGCAGGCCGTCATAGATCTGTCCCAGCATCCCCGGCCCCAGCACTGCCGAAAGCACCTGGCCGGAGAAGTCCACCCGGTCTCCCACCAGCAGACCGGAGGTGCTCTCGAAAACCTGCATGTCCACCTGGCGGCCCCGGATCCGGATCACCTCCGATTTCAGGGACTGCCCCTGACAATGGACGTAGGCCACTTCATTCTGCATCACCTCCCGCCCCGGATCGATCTCGGCCACCACCATCGGCCCATTGACCGCCACCACCCGGCCCTCCGTTCTCTCCGTCACTTGGTCCCTCCGGCCTGTGTTATCGTCTGCAGATCGTAGGGCAGGGTGTAATCCTGCCACTGGTCGAAGATCCTGGCCTGGGCCAAGTAGCCAAGCAGGGCGTCCAGCGAGAATCCGTCATAGTCCAGGCACCCCGTTATGAACTGAAGCCGCTGGCGATCCAGATATAGCATGGCATCCAGGGGATTGGCTTGATCTTGAAGCTCGGCGATCATCCGGCCGAAGCCATACCCATCGCCTCCGGCCCGTACCAAATGACTGCCTGGATCCAAACTGGCCGCCCGGCAGCGCAGCTCGGCCAGAACATTACGCAGCTGATAATTCCAAGGCAGATAACTCCTAAGGAAGGCACTGCCGGAACGCCGGGCCGTCTCCATGGCCTCCGCATAGTGGAGCTCCCACAGGCGGTCGTAGGGGTAGGGCCGGCTGATCCCCCGCTCCTCCTCCAGCCTGAATAATCGCACGGCCTCCGGCAGATCCCGGCCCTGGGCGATGTCCGCATCCGACAGCCGGCCACCGGGCAGCCGCTTAGCTGTTTCGGTTCGGATGAAGATATAGTTGGCGATGTCGGCCTCGCTCAGCAGGGCCTCCAGGGGGCCCAGATCAGATCGGAAGAGCACACGTCTGAACTCCAGTCACCGAATACGAT
>CALGNM010000081.1 GCA_937958665.1 uncultured bacterium
GACCTCACCGAAGACGGTGTCGAAGCCGGCCACCATTCGGGCCCGGGGAGGTTCCAACCCCTGACCCCAGGCGGCATTGATAGAACAAAAGACAAACAGCGGCCAGGCCACCGCTATCAGGCCTGATCTGGCAACGATGCGATTTGGTTTCACCACCATCAACCCAGCTCCTGCCTTATCAGTTCCAGCACATCGGGCATCTCTCTTTTCAACAGCTCCATGGTCCGCAGATAATCCTCCAGCCCGCCGCCGATGGGGTCAGGCACCCCGTCCACCGCCATCAGCCGGACCGGGACTTCCGGCACCAGCCGGTTGATATCCTGACGGTGCTTGGCCTCCATGGCGATCACCAGGTCCGATTCCTCCAGCAGGCTCCTGGTGCAGGCCGAAGAACGGTGACGTTCGATCTGAAAACCCTGGCGGCGGCAGGCCAACCGGGAGTTCTCGGCCGCCGGCATCCCCGGCAGGGCCCCGGTGCCGCAGGACCTGACCGTGACCCGTTCCCTCCATTCCGGAGGCAGCATATGCCGGAGCAGCCCCTCGGCCATCGGACTGCGGCAGGTGTTCCCGGTGCAGACGAACAGAACCCCCATCTGCCCAAGCTTAACCGGCCGCCCAGCCGCTTCAGCCAGCTGCTGTCGGGCCAGCCCTCCCTTCCTAAGCAATATCGGACGCTCACCGGTGACGTCCAGCACTGCCGAGGGCGGCCGCCGGGGCAGCTCTCCGCCGTCCAGCACCAAGTCAACCGTGCCCGGCAGGGCGGACAACACCTGGCCGGCGGAACGGGCGTCCGGCTCTCCGCTGAGATTGGCGCTGGTGGCGGCCAATGGGATGCCTGCCTGCTTTATGATCTCCGTAATCAATTGATGATCCGGGACCCTCAGGCCGATGGTTGGGCCTTTTCCCACCCTCCACCCCATGGCCTCATCAGTGGCTGATACCACCAAGGTCAGGGGACCCGGCCAAAACCTTTCGATCAGACGGTGGACGTAATCCGGCCGACCGGATGACACCCTGTCCATCTGGCCGGCTGACTCCAGCAACAGGGCCAAGGGCTTTCCGCGGCCCCGGCCTTTGAGCCGGTAGATCTCCTTGACCCCCCTGGAACGGTCGGCCCGGCAGCCCAACCCATAGACAGTATCGGTGGGAAAAATCATTGTTCCCCCACCAGCCAGTGCATCCAGAGCCTGGCCGATGGCAAAAGAGTCCGGCGTTCCGGACTCCAGCATGATTACCTTCCCATTTTTACGGCGAAACAGCCCCATCATTCCCGGCTTTGCAGGTTCTTCAGGCGTTTCTTCAGCAGCTGGCGCTTGATGGTGCTGAGGTGGTCGATGAACAGCACCCCCTTTAAGTGGTCGGTCTCGTGCAGCAGCACCCTGGCCATCAGGTCATCGGCCTCCAGCTCCAGCGGACGGCCGTCCAGATCAACCCCGGTCAGGGCCACCCTGCGGGGCCGGCTCACCTCGACGTAGATGCCGGGAAAGCTCAGGCATCCCTCTTCGTAGGTGACCTCGCCCTCCCGGAGTTTTATCTCCGGGTTTATCAGCACCAGCGGCTTCTTGATCTTATCGTTCATCAGAGGCAGGTTGACCAGACACATCGAAAGCGACTTACCCACCTGGGGAGCGGCCAGCCCCAAGCCCCGGGCCGAGGCCAGCGCCCCCTCCATCTGCTGGGCCAGCCGGGCCACCGCCCCGTCGATGTTGCCGATCAAGTCGGCTTGGCGCCGCAGGACCGGGTCGCCGAATATCCGGATGGGCATTATGTCCCCGGGAGTTCCCATCGGATCATTTGCCCTCAATCTTGGCCGAAACCGACGCCTTCTGGACCTCAATCTTGACGTTCTCGTCGATCTTGAGCACCACTAT
>CALGNM010000082.1 GCA_937958665.1 uncultured bacterium
AGATCGTATTCGGTGACTGGAGTTCAGACGTGTGCTCTTCCGATCTCACATTGTTTGCGACCCGGCAAATCGCTCCGAGGTAGTGATCCCGCTGATCGATAAAGACGGACAATGCCGATGTGTGCTGGATCTGGATAGCCGGGAGCTAAATGCCTTCGGGCCGGAGGATGTGGCCGGCCTGGAGCTGGTGTTGCAGAGCGCTGGATTGTGACCGGAAACGGCTGGAGCCCTCCTGGGGAGGGTTTTTTTATTGACATGGGGAACCTTTTGTAATATCCTTAATTGTTTAGCTGTTATCAATCACAATTTTTATCAGTGCAAGATGGACCCTATTTCCAATTTCGACCTCAGCCGGCGGGAGGTCGGTTACATTTCACGCCAGCAGGCCATCCCAGCCGATTACGACCGCTTGGGCTTCATGTCCGGGCTGGAGGTGCACCAGCAGCTTTTGACCAAACAAAAGCTGTTTTGCCGCTGTCCGGCCGGAATCTTCCAGAAACCGGAGCAGTACGACGCCGAGCTGATCCGCCACATGCGGCCCACCCTGTCGGAGCTGGGCGAGTACGACGGCACCGCCCTGATGGAGTTCAAGACCCGCAAGAACATCGTCTACCGCATCGACCGGCGCACCGCCTGCACCTACGACGTGGACGACACCCCGCCCTTCCCCCTGAACCGGGAGGCCCTGGACATCGCCATCCGCATCGCCCTGCTCTCCAAACTGAACATAGTGGGCGAGGTGCACATCACCCGCAAGCAGTACCTGGATGGCAGCATCCCCACCGGGTTCCAGCGCACCGCCATCATCGGGGTGGAGGGCGAGATCCCGCTGAAGAACAAGAAGGTCCGGCTGATCCAGCTTTCCTTAGAGGAGGACTCCTGCCGAGAAGTGTCCGATATCGGCCACGTGCGGGTCTACCGCACCGACCGGCTGGGCATGCCGCTGATCGAGACGGTCACCTATCCCGACATGAAGAACCCGGACGAGGTCAAGGAGGCCTGCGACTATATCCGCTTTCTGAACCGCAGCACCGGCATGGTCCGCACCGGGCCGGGGGCCGGGCGCGAGGACGTCAACGTCTCCTGCCGGGGCGGCACCCGGGTGGAGATAAAGGGCGTGCCCAGTACCAGGATGATACCGGAGCTGACCCACAACGAGTGTTTCCGGCAGTGGGCCCTGCTCAAGATCCGGGACCTGCTCAAGGAGAAGATAAAGGACCAGAAGGGCTGGAAGATCTCCTCAACCCCGCTCAAACCCATTGCGTCCAAGCTCGAGAGCCGGCGGTTCAAGGAACTGATGACCAACGGCAGTGTGGCCACCGCGGTCAACCTGCCGGGCTTTTCCGGCATCCTGTCGCACTTCACCCAGCCGGGCAAGAGCTTCGCCAACGAGATCGCCGACCGGCTGAAGGTGATCGCCTGCCTGGAACGGCCCAACATGGACTGCTCGGAGCCGCTGGATCCCATATTGTCGGACAGCGATTGGGATCAGGTGCGCATTTTGCTCAAGGCCGCGCCCGAAGATGCCCAAATTGTTTTCTGGGGTCCGGCCGATGACCACCGGACCGCGCTGGAGGTGATCGAAGAACGTTGTCTGATGGCCTTCTCCGGGGTTCCCAACGAGACCCGCAAGGCGCTGGAAGACGGCACCACCATCTTCGAGCGGGTGCTGCCCGGGGCCGACCGGATGTACCCCGACACCGACTCCAAGCCCATCCCGCTGGAGGACGCCCACATCAAAAAGCTGGGTGAAGACCTGCCCAGCCAGGTGATCGAGCGCTACCGGCAGCTCAAGGACTGGGGCGTGCCCGAGGACTGCTACCATTATCTGTTCACCCATAACCTGTACCCGGTCATCGCGCGGATCGTAAAGGACTTGGGGCAAAGCCCCAAGGCGGTGGGCGGGGTGTTTGGGCATTTTTTAAAATACATCGAGGGGCATTACCAGAGATCGCCCGATTTCTCCTATGACCGGATATACGACCTGTACAAATACGTGGCCGAAAGCAAGCTGGACGCCGAGATCGTCAAGCCAATGCTGCCGGTGGTGTACCAGTACCCCAAGATGGATTTCGACTCGGTGCTGGCGAGCCTTGATTTCAAGCGGTTATCAAAAGAAGAGATAGTCTCCAAGATCCCATTCCTGAAGGATAAATACCAGAGCATCAAGACCTCCAAATTGCCGGAAACCGAGAAACATTGGATCATGGGGCAACTGCGGAAGATGGCGGTCGGGAATGTGGCGCTGGCGGATCTTAATAGAAGCATAGGTTAATGAGGCATAATAATACAACAACCCAATAACGAATATCTAACAACTAAATATATGACAGAAGACATCTTCCAAGGTTACAAGGGCGCGGGGCTGGAGGTCCTGAAGAAGTTCAACGTCCGGGTGTGGGGCCAGGCCGAGGTGGAGACCAGCCGCGGCTCCTTCAAGGGCACGGTGCTACCGCGGGCCGACCAGGACGACGATCAGCACATCGTATTAAAGATCGCCACCGGCTACAACGTCGGCATCGACATCGCCACCATCACCGCCATGACCGAGACCGGCTACAAGAAGGCGGTCTACAAGATCCCGGAGAAGGAGTTCCCGGTCACCCCGGGCCTGCCCAGGGTCAAACTGCTGGGCACCGGCGGCACCATCGCCAGCCGCCTGGACTACCGTACCGGCGCGGTGATCCCAGCCTTCACCCCGGGCGAGCTGTATGGCGCGGTGCCGGAATTGGCCGATATCTGCAATTTGACCACCGAAAAACTTTTTGCGGTCTTCTCCGAAAACATGGGGCCGGAGCAATACAAGAAGCTGGCGGTGGCCATCGGCAAGGAGATCGAGAACGGGATCGACGGCATCGTCATCGGCCACGGCACCGACACCATGCACTACACCGCGGCCGCCCTGACCTTCATGGTCCAGAACCCGCCGGTGCCCATCGTGATGGTGGGCTCGCAGCGCTCATCCGACCGGCCCAGCTCGGACGCCGCCCTCAACCTGATGCATGCCACCACCGCGGCCGGCCACGGCGACATCGCCGAGGTGATGGTCTGCATGTTCGGGCCGACCTCGGACGAATACGGCTTCCTGCACCGGGGCACCCGGGTCCGCAAGATGCACTCCTCGTACCGCTCCACCTTCCGCACCATCGGCGACACCCCGGTGGCCACCATCACCCGCCAGGGGGTAAGCCACATCAAGCAGGATTACAACCCGCGGCGCAAGGATCGGCAGGTGACCATCAAGCCCTTCTTCGAGGAGAAGGTGGCCATGATCTACTACTATACCAACATGCAGCCGGACATGATAGACTCGCTGGTGGACGCGGGCTACAAGGGGATCATCATCATCGGCACCGGGCTGGGGCACGTCAACAAGCCGCTGTACCCGGCCATCGAGCGGGCGGTGGCCAGGGGGGTTCACATCTTCATGACGGTGCAGACCCTGTGGGGATACGTCCACATGTTCGTTTACGACACCGGCCGGGATCTGATGGCCAAGGGGGTGGTGCCGCTGGAGAACATGCTGCCGGAGGTGGCCTACATCAAACTGGGCTGGGTGCTGGGGCAGACCCAGGATCGGGAGGAGGTCAATAAGATGATGCTGACGCCCATCAACAGCGACATCACGCCGCGCGAGCCTTACAACGGGTACCTGATCTACCAGGGCGGGGTGCCCGAGGTGGAGGAGTTCATCAAGAAGGTGCACAAGTAAAAATGCCGGAAGCCCCGTGTGTACGGGGCTTTTGTTCTGTCGGTAAAATACCATGCAAGGAGGCTCATGAAAAACCTAGCCTGGCTTGTCGTCACATTGCTGGTCAGCTCTGCGGCCGGCTGGTCGGCCGAGGCCCCCTCGGCGGTTGTGGCCGCCCTGGTCCACCAGGTCGAGGTGAACCTGCCGGTGCTGCAGAGCGCCCCCGGGGACAAGCCCTATTTCATCGGCTACCGGGTGGCCGAGGAGGAGAAATACTCGGTCAACGCCTCGTTCGGTGCGGTGACCGAGGAACGTAGCCTGGTGGAGCGCTCCGGGATGGTGGATGTGCGGGTGGGGTCCCTGAAGCTGGACAACACCCACAATATTCGGGAGGGCTGGGGATACTGGGGCAGCGGCAAGTTTGACCTGCCCACCGAGGATGACCAGTCCGCCATGGAGTCGGTGCTGTGGTGGCACACCGATAAAACCTTCCGGCAGGCCCAGCGGGGATTCGATGCGGTCAAAGCAAACCTGGCGGTCAAGGTGGACGAAGAGGACCAGTCCGACGATTTTTCCCCCGCCCCGGTGGTGGTCAGCCTTTCGGAGCCCCGGCGGCTGAAGGTGGACCGGGATTGGTGGAAACGGAGGGTGACCGAGATATCAAGGCTGTTCGACGGACAGCCCCATATTTACAGGTGCGAGGTCAGTTTTACCGCCTCGGCCGAGAACAGCTACATCGCCAACAGCGAGGGGACCAAGATCTCCCACGGCCGGGTCCGCAGCCGACTGCACCTGTACATCTCCACCGTGGCCGAGGACGGCATGGATCTCTACCGCTACGAGGCTTTCGATGCCCGTGATCCGGAGGGGCTGCCGGACGATCATCAAATCGCCGCCACCGCCCGCCGGATGGCGGACGAGTTGGCCGCCCTGAGAAAGGCCCCATTGGCCGAGCCATTTGTGGGGCCGGCCATCATGTGCAACCGGGCCTCGGCGGTTTTCTACCACGAGATCCTGGGCCACCGGGTGGAGGGCCACCGCCAGAAGGATGTCACCGAGGGCCAGACCTTCAAGAAAAAGGTGGGCGAGAAAATATTGCCCCCCTTCATCTCGGTGTTCGACGATCCGTCGATCAGCTCCTACCGGGGGCTGAAGCTGATGGGCGATTATCCCTACGACGACGAGGGGGTGGCGGCCGAGCGGGTGGACATCATCAGCCAGGGGGTGCTCAGGAATTTTCTGATGAGCCGCTCCCCCATCGCCGGGTTCCCCCGCTCCAACGGCCATGGCCGGGGCACCATCGGCCAGCAACCGGTCTCCCGGATGGCCAACACCGTCATCCAGTCCGGGCGGACGGTGGCCTTTGCCGAGCTCAAGAAGCAGCTGTTGGCGGAGATCAGGAGACAGAAGAAGCCATATGGGTTGATGTTCACCGACATCTCGGGAGGCTTCACCATGACCAGCACCTATATGCCCCAGTCCTTCAAGGTCCTGCCGGTGATGGTCTATAAAATTTACCCCGACGGTCGGGAGGAGCTGGTGCGGGGCATCGACATCTCCGGCACTCCCCTGACGGTTTTCTCCAAGATCACCGCCACCGCCGACGATTACGATGTCTTCAGCGGATTCTGCGGAGCCGAGTCCGGGTATATCCCGGTATCCTGCGTCTCCCCCAGCGTCCTGATCAAAGAGATGGAGGTGGAGCGCCGGATGATAGAGCAGGACCGGCCGCCCCTGCTGCCCCAGCCGGCCGGGAGGGTCCGACAATGATCAACAAAATGATGCTTGTTCTCCTGCTGGGCCTGGCTCCGGTGGGGCTCCGCGCCCAGGGCCTCCCGGCCTTTCCCGACGACCCGGTGCTGAGGGCCATGCAGGACGAGCTGGCCAGGAATTTCGACAGCCTAAGGGTTCCGGACAACCTGCGGGTCGCCGAAAGCGGGCCGGCCAGGGGACGATCGGAGCCATCTATCCCCGAGCGTTCAAATCCAAGGGATTCAGCAATCACCCCCGGCCATCCAGCCAACCATCCCTATTATCTGTCATACACCCTGGAGACCTTCCGGACCTACCGGGCCTCGGCTATCTTTGGAAAACTGTCCGGGCAGGGCTGGTCTTCCTTTTCCCAGGGTTCGGTCGACCTGAGGATCGGCGACTATGCGCTGGACAACAGTCCGGAGGGGCGCTGGCGCTACCGTTCCGGCAGCTTCAACGAGTACCTGCCTTCCCGGCCCGATTACTGGGGGGTGCGCAAGGCATTCTGGCTGCAGAGCGACCTCTTCTTCAAGCGGGCCATCGAGCGCTATTCCCGCAAGCGGATGCTGATGAAGACCAAGCAGCGTCCCAAGCCGCTCGACGACTTCTCACGGGAAGCCCCCTTCCGTTACTTCGAGGGGACAGGGGAATCGGACCCGGATACGGCCGGATTGGAGGACTTGCTACGGGAGGTCTCGGGACTGTTCCGTCGCTACCCCCAGATAGAGCGCTCCCGGGCCGAGGCGGTGCTCCAGGTTGGTCGGCGCTATTTCGTCAGCAGCGAGGGTTCGGCCCATCGGATAAACGAGCGGACCGCCTCGGTGAGCGTGGAGATGTCCGGCCTGGCCGGCAACGGACTGACCCTGCGGGATGGCTTCTCGGTTGAAATCACTCCGCCTTCCGGCCGTCAGGATGTCCTTGAGAAGGCCCGCCACGAGATTGAGCGGTTCGTTCTGCAGCTCCAGGCCCCTCCGATGGAGGATTACTTCGGGCCGGTTCTGTTCCAGGGCCAGGCGGCGGCTGAGTTGGCAGCCCAGGCCGTGGTGCCGCTGATGCAGGCGGAGCGGGATCCTCTCTCTGAGGGGGATTTATCCGATGACGAATCGCGGGGGCTCAAGAAATGGCTTAACCAGAGGGTGATGGCCCCCCACCTGACCCTGACCGACGATCCCTCCCTTGAATTGTGGGAGGGTGACACCCTGGCCGGGCATTATGTGGTGGACGACCAGGGCCTGCCGGGCCGGAGGATCACCCTGGTGGATAGGGGCATCCTGAAAACTTTCTACATGTCGCGCTCTCCCATCGAGGGCATCTCCGGCAGCAATGGGCATCTGAGGGGAGGCCGGCTGATGCCGGGGAACCTGCTTCTGTCCACATCAAAGGGGCTGTCCCACAAGAAGCTGATCAGGGAAATGGAGAAACTGTGCCGGGAGACGGGCAACGACTATGGTATCATCATCAAGCGGCTTGAGCCTCAGAGGTATTCCTTCGAGTTTGCCAGCCCCACCATCAAGGCTTTGGAGGCCTACCAGATCGGAAGAGCGTCGTGTAGGGAAAGAGTGTAGGTCGCGTTGGGCGGTGGATGATGTAAAAAGAAAGG
>CALGNM010000083.1 GCA_937958665.1 uncultured bacterium
TTTTTTTTTTTTACTGGTACGGCGACCACCGAGACTTACACTCTTTCCCTCCCCGACTCTCTTCCGATCTACCCGCCGTCAGCGATACCTGGCCCGCCTGGCGGTGCGGGCCGGAGCCAGCCTGGTCCACGGCCACCATCCCCATGTGCTCCAGGGGTTCGAGTTCTACCGGGGTGGACTCATCGCCTATAGCCTGGGCAACTATGTTTTCGACCAGCGGGATTCCCTGCCCAACCAAAGCGCGGTCCTCAAGGTGGTGTTCCGGGGCCCGACCCTGGATTCGGCCTGGCTGGAGCCGGTTCAGATAGCCGAAAAGAGTCCCCGCCCCCTGGCCCGGCACAATTACCGGCGGTTCCGCCGCCACCTGGACAGCTTAAATGCCCCGTTTGGCACCCGGAGCCGGTGGGCGGAGCGGGGGTTGTGCCTGCTTCCCGGGCCTTGACAAAACCGACGGCGGTATTTATATTAGTTTAAAACACAACGGAAAAAAGCCATGCGCTTGGACAAGTTCACCATTAAATCGCAGGAGGCCCTGGAGGCCGCCGCCGGCCTGGCCGGGCAGAGGAACCACCAGGAGATAGGACCAGAGCATCTGCTTCATTCCCTGCTGGAGCAGGAGGAGGGGGTGGTCCGGCCGGTTATCCAAAAGCTGGGGGCCCGCCCCGAGACCGTCAAGGAGAGACTGGAACAGGACCTGGCCGCCATCCCCCGGGTGTACGGGGCGGCTGGCCAGCCCTACCTGTCCCAGGCCCTCAGCCGGGTTCTGCAGAAGGCCCAGACCGAGGCCGAGCGGATGAAGGACGATTACGTCTCGGCCGAGCATCTGCTGCTGGCGATGGCCGAGGAGCCGGGAAAAACATCCCAATTGCTGAGGAGCCAGGGGATAAACCGCGACAACATCCTCAAGGCCCTGGTGGACATCCGGGGCAGCCAGCGGATAACCGACCAGAACCCCGAGGGCAAATACCAGGCCCTGGCCCGCTACAGCCGGGACCTGACCGACCTGGCCCGCCGAGGCAAGCTGGATCCGGTGATCGGGCGGGACGACGAGATCCGCCGGGTGATCCAGGTCCTGTCCCGCCGCACCAAGAACAATCCGGTGCTGATCGGCGAGCCGGGGGTGGGCAAGACCGCCATCGTGGAGGGGCTGGCCAGCCGGATCAACTCCGGAGACGTCCCTGAAACCCTGAAGAACAAGAGGGTGGTGGCTTTGGACCTGGGGGCGTTGATAGCCGGAGCCAAGTTTCGGGGCGAGTTCGAGGAGCGTCTGAAGGCGGTGCTCAAGGAGATCGAGGGGGCGGCCGGGCAGATTATTCTGTTCATCGATGAACTGCACACCTTGGTGGGGGCCGGCAAGGCCGAGGGGGCCATGGACGCCTCCAACATGCTCAAGCCCGCCCTGGCCCGGGGCGAGCTGCGGATGGTGGGAGCCACCACCCTGGACGAATACCGCAAGAACATAGAGAAGGACCCGGCCCTGGAGCGGCGGCTGGCCCCCATTCTGGTCCAGGAGCCATCGGTGGAGGATACCATCGCCATCCTGCGGGGCCTCAAGGAACGCTACGAACTGCACCACAAGGTCCGGATCAAGGACAGTGCCCTGGTGGCTGCGGCGGTGCTTTCGCACCGCTACATCTCCGACCGCTTCCTGCCCGACAAGGCGGTGGACCTGATCGACGAGGCCTCCTCCCGCCTGCGGATCGAGATCGACAGCCTGCCCACCGAGATCGACGAGGTGGAACGGCGCATCATGCAGTTGGAGATCGAGCGAACCGCCCTGAAGAAGGAGAAGGACCCAGCCTCCCAGGAGCGCCTGGCCAAGCTGGAAGCCGAGCTGGCCGAGCTCAAGGAAAAATCCTCCACCATGAAGGCCCACTGGCAGAACGAGAAGGCGGTAATCAAGCGGATCGGGGACATCAAACAGCGGATAGAAGAGGCCAAACTCCAGGAACAGCAGGCCGAGAAGCAGGGGGACCTGAACCGGGTGGCCGAGCTGCGGTACGGCACCATCGCCTCGCTCCAGAAGGACCTGGAGCACCAGAACCAGCGGCTGGCCGAGGTCCAGCGCGAGGTCAAGATGCTGAAAGAGGAGGTGGACGACGAGGACATTGCCGAGGTGGTGGCCAAGTGGACCGGGATTCCGGTGGCCCGGATGCTGGAGGGTGAGACCGCCAAGCTGGTGCGGATGGAGGAGCGGTTGAAAGCGCGGGTGGTTGGCCAGGACGATGCCCTGGCCGCGGTGGCCAACGCCGTCCGCCGCTCCCGGGCGGGCTTATCGGACCCCAACCGCCCCATCGGTTCCTTCATCTTCCTGGGGCCCACCGGGGTGGGCAAGACCGAGCTGGCCCGGGCCC
>CALGNM010000084.1 GCA_937958665.1 uncultured bacterium
CACCGAGATCTACACTCTTTCCCTACACGACGCTCTTCCGATCTCCCAGGGTCAGGTCGTCCGGGGCGGCCACCAGGTCAATGCGGGGGACCATCACCTCCCGGACGGTGGTCTCCCCCAGCTCAAAGATGCCGTGGATCATCTCGGTCTCGGAGCGATCCAGCAGCCCCTGTTCGTGCCCGGCCCTCAGCAGGGCCCGGATCTCCTCCTCGGTCACCGGCTGGCTGCTGGGGACTTTCTTGATGCCGAACAAAGAGAGCACCAGGTCGCTGGAACGGGCCAGCAGCCAGATGGCCGGCCGGGCTATCTGGGCCATCTGGTTCAGGGGATTGGCTACCAGCAGGGCGATACGCTCGGCGTGCTTGAGGGCGATGTTCTTTGGCGAGAGCTCCCCGAAGATCAGGGTGAAGAAGGAGACTATTACCGTCACCAGGGCCACGGCGATCGGTTGGCTGTTGACGCTGATGAAACCCAGGGGGATTTGGGAGATACTTTCGGCCAGCAGCTTATAGGTGCTGACCGCGGCGATGGCCGAGGCCAGAAATCCCACGAAGGTCACCCCGATCTGGATGGTGGCGAACAGCCGGGAGGGGTCGTCAAGTATGTTTAGGATGATGGCCGCCCGGCGGTTGCCGGACTGGGCCAGCTCCTTGAGCCGAGACTTTCTCACCGAGATCAGGGCTATCTCGGCGGCGGCGAAGAATCCGTTCAGCAATATCAACAGAAATATGAAGCCTATTTCAAACCAAAGGTTGTTTTCCAAATATTGACTCCTTAATTATAATTATCGTGACTAACAACTCGTCCGATTGGGATTGATCAAGCTTTGCAGTGGTTGAGATATAGGTCTTCCCTTTTTCGCATCCTGGCTGCCTGGGCCGGCTTCTGGTGGTCATATCCCAGCAGATGGAGCGTCCCATGGACCACCAGCCGGCGGAGCTCCTGGTTGAAGCTCACCCGGTACTGACGAGCCTGCCTTCGGGTCCGGGGCAGAGAGATGTAGATGTCTCCCAGCTCGGTGGGCGCCCCCGGGTGGGGATGGCCTTCCCGCAGGGCGAAGGAGATGACATCGGTCACCCGGTCGATGTGGCGGTATTTCCGGTTGAGTCGCCGGAGGCAGCCGCTGTCGGCCAGGACCAGGGTCAGAGTGTCACTGCCGCAGCCCTCGGCCGCCAGTATCCGGGCTATCAGGCGGCGGAGGGCTGCTTGGGAAACCGGCGAGGAGCGGTCAATGATCTCGATGTAGACCGGCATAGGGATCAGCCACCGCCGGCCGGCTTGCCGTTAGGGGCCCCGGGGTATTCTATCCGGGGATGGTAGAGGGCCAGCAGCACCGGCAGGAAGGCCTCTCCGGCCAGGTGCAGGTCGTGCAGGGTCAGCCCGGATTCGTCCAGCTCCAGGTCGTTGGCCTTGTCGGAGATGGTGGCCTTGACCATTCGGCGCACCCGCTTGGGTGACTTGTCCTTCAGGGAACGCACTGCGGCCTCCACCACGTCGGCCAGCATCACCAGCCCGGCCTCCTTGGACTGAGGCTTGGGGCCCGGGTACCGGAAATCAGATTCCAGCACCTCGCCCTCCGAAGAGATATGGGCCTTGTGATAGAAGAACTTGGCCAGGGTGGTGCCATGATGCTGGACAATGGCATCCTGCAAAACCTGGGGCAGGCGGTTCTTGCGGGCCAGCTCCAGCCCCTCCTTGACGTGGGAGGCCACCACCAGGAAGCTGACCTTGGGGGCCAGTCCGTCGTGGCGGTTGGTCCCTCCTGCCTGGTTCTCTATGAAATAATCGGGCTTGGCCAGCTTGCCGATGTCGTGATAGTAGCCCATGATTCGGGCCTGGAGGCTGTTGGCCCCAATGGCCTTGGCGGCCACCTCGGCCAGGCTGCCTACCAGCAGGCTGTGCTGGAAGGTTCCGGTGGCTTCTATCGACAGCCGCTTCATCAGGGGCTGGTCGGGGTCGGCCATCTCCAGCAGGCTGTAGTCGGTGGTGTTGTTGAACAGGGCCTCCAACACCGGCAGCAGCAGGAGGGTCAGCACGATTGACAGAAAGGCGCTGGCCGGGGCCGACAGCAGAGACTGCCTGATCTGCTCCCAGCTGGACAGCTTAAGATATTCTACCGCGGCGATGGCCAGGGCACTGGCCAGGGTCATGGCCAGGAAACTGGTCAGGATAAACTGAAAACGGCTGCGCAGTCCCTTGACGATGAAGGAGGCCACCGAGCCGGAGGCCAGGGCCACCACGGTGATAGGCAGACTCAGCCCGGTGACCACCCCGAACAGCAGGCTGGAGGTGACGGCAGTCACCGCTCCCAGCGGGATGTCGAACATCAGGCTGGCCAGGATCGGTCCCAGGGCGGCTGGCAGCATATAGGGGGGGAAATCGGGCCGGGAGAGCACCAGCCAGCATGCCAGGACGCTTAGCAGGATGATGGTTGAAAGCAGCAACAGGGAATGGAAATTGCGGAAGATCTCGGGCCGGAAACGGATCAGATAGAAGGTCAGGATACCCAAAAAGAACCCCAGGGCCAGCAACCTGGAGAGCAGGGTCAGCACATAGTTCCAGCCGCTGTTTCGTCCGGCCCCAGCCAACTCGGTCAGCCGGGCGGCCAGGGAGGACAGCTTGGCGGCCGTCGGCTGATCCACCCGCTGGTAGGCGGCCACGATCCGCTCCCCTTTCAGGACCTGGCCGCTGTGGGGAGAAACCGACTCCCGGGCCTGGCGCCGGGCGGCCTCGATCTCCTCCAGGTTGGCGGTCAGGTTGGGGGCCAACAGGGCGGCGCTCACCTCAGTCAGGGCCCGGGCCATTGGTTCGTTTCCCGGAAAGGCCGCCAGGGCTTTGTTGCGGATGGTCTGGGGCAGGGACTGGGCGGTCAGCAGTCCGGACATCTGGCCCCGCTTTAGGTCCTGACCCTGTCGAAACATCGCCTCCGTTCCCAGCCGCCGGGCTTGTTCGTCGCTCAGAGCCAGCACTCCCTGGTCCAGTAGGGAGCGGGCCATCGCCTTCAGCTCCTGCTGGAAGGCCAGCAGACTGGGGGCGCTCAACAGCAGTTCCTGGCTTCCCTGGCTGATACCCAGCTTCCAAGACTCCATGGTCCGCAGTTTGCCAGCCAGGTAGTCATCGGATTGGCGTAGGCTGGAGAGTTTTAGAATGAAAAGCTCGACGTCGCCCAGCAGTTTGCGGTCAAAGTCCGGGTTACGGTAGACGATGGCCAGTACCTGGGCGGCGGCGCTGTCCTGCTGGGCCTTGAGCAGGGCCGGGTCCTTGGCCAGCGGGAAATCGAAGGGGGCATAGATGTCGCGAGGTGCCAGATCGCCATCTTTGAGCTTCAGCTCGTCATGCCGGGCGGGGGAGAACAGGTTGGCGATTATCAGCAGCAGTACGGCGGCCAGGGAGATTCGTTTGCCCCAGTAGACCTGGTAGCGGCGGGAGTCGGGGTCCAGCGGCCACAGACCCCGGGCCGCCCGGACCAGTCCGGCGATGGTAGGTTTGATCAGACTTTTCATAGGGCCGGCTAGTCGGCCGGGCCTCCTTCCGGTTGGGCCTCCGGAGAGCCGGATCCGGCCTGGCCCTGGTAGGCCTGGATAATGCGGTGTACCAAGCGGTGGCGGACCACGTCCTTCTCTTCCAGATCCACGAAGCGGATGCCCTCCACCCCCTGCAGGACGTTCCGGGCGTCGATCAATCCGGAGCTGTCGCTGCGGGCCAGGTCGATCTGGGTGACATCGCCGGTGATCACCGCCTTGGAGTTGAATCCCAGCCGGGTCAGGAACATCTTCATCTGGGTCTTGGTGGCGTTCTGGGCCTCATCCAGTATCACGAAAGAGTTGTTCAGGGTCCGGCCCCTCATGTAGGCCAGGGGTACGATCTCGATGACATCGTTGGCCAAGAAGCGGTTGACCTTGTCCGGGGACATCATGTCGTAGAGGGCGTCATACAAAGGCCGCATATAGGGATCTATCTTCTCCTTGAAATCGCCCGGCAGGAAACCCAGTGATTCCCCGGCTTCCACCGCCGGCCGGCACAGGATCACCCGCTCCACCTGCCGTTGGTTGAGAGCCGCCACCGCCGCGGCCACCGCCAGGTAGGTCTTGCCGGTTCCGGCCGGGCCGATGGCAATCACCAGGTAGATCGGAAGAGCACACGTCTGAACTCCAGTCACCGAATACGATCT
>CALGNM010000085.1 GCA_937958665.1 uncultured bacterium
GCGACAACCGAGATCTACACTCTTTCCCTACACGACGCTCTTCCGATCTGGGGCGGTTGAGTATCCCTCCGACATCGTGGAACGGATCGGACAGCAGGTCAAGCACCTGGTGCTGTGCCCGGGGATTGACCTGGCCGCCCAGGCCGGCAGCCCCAAGGCGGTCAATACCGTCCTGCTGGGAACCCTGGCCCGTAAGCTGGACTTAATGACAGAGCAGTGGCTAGAGGTCATCTCCCGAAGGGTGCCGGCCAAAACGGTCGAGATGAACAAAAAAGCCTTCGAGCTGGGCTTCGCCCACGGGGCTTAGTCCGACCTTGACCAAGCCTTTTGGCCAAATAGCCCCCTACTATGACCGGCTGATGCAGGAGGTGGACTACGGGGAGTGGGTCGATTATGTGGTCAGCCTGCTGGACCGGGCCGGAACTCCCCGGGGTGTCAGGCTGCTGGAGGCAGCCTGCGGCACCGGGACGGCTGCCCTGTTGTTTCACCAGGCCGGCTATCAGGTGTCCGGATTCGACCGGTCCTCCCGGATGCTGGCCGAGGCCCGCCGCAAGGCCAAGGGGACGGGCATAAAGTTCCGACAGGCTGACCTGGCCAATTTTACGGTCCGGCAGAGCCAGCAGGCGGTGACCTGCCTGTTCGACAGCCTGAACTACCTGACAGCAGAATCGGAACTGGCCGGGGCCTTCCGCAGCGCCTATCGCGCTCTTTCTCCCCAAGGAGCCTTCGTCTTTGATCTTAATACCATCCACGCCCTGTCCCGTTACTGGGATAACCGGCTGGAGGTCAAGGAGGCCGGGGGGATAGTCTCCATCTGGCGCAACAGCTACGATTGGGTCAACCGGAGATCCAATCTCAATCTGACGGTTTTCGCTCCCCGGGGCCGGGCCTATCGGAGGATAGACGAGTTCCACCAGGAATCGGCCCTGCCGCTGGACCGGGTGGAATCAATGCTGAAGGGGGCCGGCTTTGACCGGATGGAGATTTTCCGTCACCTGACGCTGGAGCCTCCCCGGGAGGATGCCATCAGGGTCACCATCATCGCCCGAAGGGATTAGATGCGTTTCATCGCCGACCTGCACATCCACTCCAAGTACAGCCGGGCCACCAGCCCGGACATGGACCTGGAGCACATCACCGAGTGGGCCCAACTCAAGGGTTTGGGGCTGCTGGGGACCGGCGACTTCACCCATCCCGAGTGGCTGAAGGAGCTGAGGTTCAAGCTGGAGCCCCGGGGCAACGGCATATTCCACTACCGGGGGGTGGACTTCATGCTGACCGCCGAGGTGTGCAACATCTTCACCAAGGACGGCCGGGCCCGCAAGGTCCATAACATCATCTTCGCCCCCTCCTTCGAGGCGGCCGAGGCCGTCAACCGGCAGCTAAAAAAACATTCCGACCTGTCGCTGGACGGCCGCCCCATCGTCAGCCTCTACGCCTCCCGGCTGGTGGAGCTGGTGAACGACGTCTCCCCGGACTGCCTGGTGGTCCCGGCCCACATCTGGACCCCCCACTTCTCGCTGTTCGGCTCCAGCTTCGGATTCGAAACCCTGGAGGAGTGCTATGAGGACCAGGCCGAGCACATCCGGGTGCTGGAGACCGGCCTGTCGTCGGACCCGGCCATGAACTGGAGGCTGACCGGGCTGGACGGGCGTTGCCTGATCTCCAATTCCGACGCCCACAGCCCCTCCCGGCTGGGGCGGGAGGCCAACGTCTTCGACTGCGACCTGGACTATAAAACCGTCTGCCAGGTGCTGAAGCGCCAGGACGTCTCCCGGCTGCTGTACACCATCGAGTACTTCCCGGAGGAAGGCAAGTACTTTCACGACGGCCACCGCCGTTGCGAATGCCGGATGTCCCCCGGGGAATCGATGGCCCACCAGGGGCTGTGCCCGTCCTGCGGCAAGAAGCTGACCCTGGGGGTGATGCACCGCATCGAACAGCTGGCCGACCGGCCGGCCGGGATCAAGCCCCCCCATGCCATTCCTTTCCGGCACCTGGTGCCCTTGGAGGAGATCATCGCCGCGGCCCTGTCGATGGGAACCGGCACTCACGGGGTGATGCAGGAATACCACAAACTGATCAAGGCCTTTGGCAACGAGTTCACCGTTCTGTTGGAGGCCACCAAGGCCGAGCTGAGCGAAGTCACCACCAACCGGGTGGCCGAGGGGGTGGTCAGGGTCCGGCAGGGGAAGGTTTCGATAGTTCCGGGCTACGACGGGGAGTATGGCCGGCTGGACATCTTCGATGGCGACCGCCGCCCGCCCCGTCAACCGTCCGACCAGGAAGAACAGCTGGAGATCTTCTGATGCCGCAGCAACCAGGAGGGAACCGTCCCTGGGTGTTCCTGGACATCGGCAATGTGATCTTCTACGATCTGCCCCTGCTGGCCAGGATCTGGAGGCATTTCTATCTGACCCTCAAGGCCGGTGGGTTCAAGATGGCCTATCCGGAGGTGCTTAAGGAGAGGGAGAGGATACTGTCATGCAGCCGGCCGGAGGACAACCCCCGCCGGGCCATCGCCCGCCAGCACGCCGGCGACCTCGATCCGGAACTGGTGGATCGGGCGGTGAACCGCTGGCTGGAGGTGTATCCCGGAGCCAACTTCCCGGTCCGGGGGATCAAGCCGGCCCTGGAAGCCTTGGCGACCAAATACCGGCTGGGGATCATCGCCAACCAGCCGCCCTTGGCCCGTCAGGAACTGGCGCGTCATGGGTTGGACAGCCAATTTGACCCGGTGGTCATCAGCGATGAGGTGGGATTTCACAAACCGGACATGAAAATATTCCAGCACGCCCTGGAGCTGGCCGGGGCCGACCCCCAGACCAGCCTGATGGTGGGCGACCGGATCGACAACGACATCAGGCCGGCCCGGATGGCCGGGATGAGAACGGTCTGGCTGGACCTGGACCTGCGAGACATGGATTACCAGCCGGAGGACGAGTATGAAAGGCTGTACATGGAAAGCTACCACCGGGTGACCGGCATCGACCGGGACACCTCGGACCCGGCCTCCCGGCCGGATGCCATGGCCCGGGAGGCCCGGGAGCTTCCCCTGGCCGTGGCCGGGGTTATCAGCCAGATGGAGGTGGCGGGATGAAGAGGATCTGGGCGCCCTGGCGCATGAAATACATAACGGGCGAGGCTCAAAAGAAAAGGGAGGGCTGCATCTTCTGCCTCAAGCCGAAGCAGAGAAACGACCGGAGGAACCTGATCATCCTGCGGGGAAAAGCGGCCTTCGTCATCATGAACCTGTTTCCCTACAACAACGGGCACCTGATGGTGGCCCCCTATCGGCATGTCGGCGATTTCGCCGGGCTGACCGACCCGGAACTGCTGGAGATGATGAAGCTGGCCCAGGCCTGCCAGCAGGCCATCGCCCGGACCATGCGGCCCGACGGCTTCAACCTGGGCTTCAACCTGGGGAGGACGGCCGGGGCCGGCATCGCCGACCACCTGCACCTGCATCTGGTGCCCCGCTGGAACGGCGACACCAACTTCATGCCGGTGTTGGGGGACACCAAGGTGGTCTCCGAGGCTTTGGAGGACAGCTACCGCAAGATTAAAAAGGCCCTGGGCCACCGGGGCGGGAAAAAATGAGGGGCCAGACCCCACCGCTGGCGGTGGCCATGTCCGGCGGGGTGGACAGCAGCGTGGCCGCGGCCCTTTTGGTGGAGCGGGGCTTCCGGGTCATCGGGATGACCCTGAAGCTCTTTTCGTCCTCCGGGGCCGAGGAGGCTGTGGAAAAGGCCCGCCAGTCGGCCCGGACGCTGGGCATCGACCACCGGGTGGTGGATGGTCGGCGGGAATTCGAGCGGCTGGTGATCCAGCCATTCATCGAAGAATACCGGAGGGGCCGCACCCCCAACCCATGCGTGGAGTGCAACCGGAGGGTCAAGTTCGGCCTGCTGATGGCCCAGTCCCGAAAACTGGGATGCCGCCGGATGGCCACCGGACACTATGTCCGGCTGGGTCGCCGGAGGGGGCGGCTGGCGCTCCTCCGGGCCAGAGACTTGGCCAAGGACCAGAGCTATTTCCTGTGGAGCTTGAGCCAGCAACAGCTGGGGGCCGCCTGGTTCCCGTTGGGGGGGTATTCTAAAAACCAGGTGCGGGAGATGGCCGCAGATCGGACGAGCACACGTATGAACTCCAGTCACCGAATACGAGATCGG
>CALGNM010000086.1 GCA_937958665.1 uncultured bacterium
CTCTTCCGATCTGGCGGTAATCGTTTGGTGGCTGGCCCCTCAGGGTTGGAGGGTCAGGGGCCCGATGCTGCTGGCATCACTGGTTTTGGGAGTCTGGTCGGCCACCGAGGCCGAAAGACGATGGGGCCACGACAACGGCAAGATCGTTATCGATGAAATAGCTGGAATGTGGATCTCGCTTTTGTTTCTACCCAAAATATGGGCCGTCTTTTTGCTATCATTCCTGCTGTTCCGGGCCATGGATATTGTCAAGCCACTGGGGGCCCGGCAGATCCAGAAGCTGCCCGGCGGTTGGGGGGTGGTGGCCGACGACGTGCTGGCAGGAATCTATGCCAACCTGCTCGGACAGGTGGCGGTGATGGCCCTTTGGTCAGGCAAATATGTCCCGTTATTGACCATTAAAACGTTCATCATTCGGCTCTTGGGTTCATGAAGGCTTCTATCATCACCATCGGCAACGAGATACTGTCGGGAATGACCCTGGATACCAATTCTTCCTGGCTGGCCAGGGAATTGGCCTTGACGGGTATTCCGGTGACGTTAAAAATGTCTGTCGGCGACCGGGGGGCGGACATCAGTCGGGCCCTCAAGCAGGCTCTGGCTGACTCCGATATCGTGTTGTGCACCGGAGGTCTGGGGCCGACCAGCGACGACATCACCAAGAAGGTGGCGTCAAGGCTGTTCGGATCCCGGCTCAGGCTGGATCGCCCGACGCTGGAGTACATCCGGTCCCGTTTTACCAAAAGGGGCATCGCCATGCCGGCCTGCAACCGCGGCCAGGCCATGGTCCCGGAAAGAGCCGAGGTGTTATTCAACCCGGAGGGAACCGCCCCCGGCCTGCTATTCAAAAGGGGCCGGAAACTGTTGGCGCTTATGCCTGGGGTGCCAAGGGAGATGAAGGCCATTTTCGCAGGGCCCCTCAAGGATCGGCTGGTGGCCGCCAGCCGGGGCGGGAAAATCAGTCAGGTGACCTTGCGAACCACCGGGGTGGCCGAGTCGGCCATAGCCGAAATACTGGCTGGCTTTGAAAAAGGGCTGTCCGGGGCCGTTTTGGCCTATCTGCCGAGCCATATGGGAGTAGACCTGCGGCTTACGGCAACCGGCCCCGATGGCGGCCGGGGCGGGCGGAAACTGGGTCGGCGGACTGCCGCCGTCAGAAAACTTCTGGGGGATGCTGTTTACGGGCGGGATGATGAGACCATGGAGCAGGTGGTCGGCGATCTTCTGAAGAAAAAGAAATACACCCTGGCTACGGCCGAATCCTGCACCGGAGGTTTGGTGGCTGACCGGATCACGGATGTACCGGGGGCATCCTGTTATTTTATGGGCTCGGTGATAGTTTACAGTAACCCATTAAAAATTAGACTCCTGGACGTCGATCCCCGGACACTCAAAATGCACGGCGCAGTCAGCCGGGAGACGGCGCTGGAGATGGCCCGGGGGGCCAAGAAGCATCTGGGCGTCGACCTTGGGCTGGCCATCACCGGCATAGCCGGGCCGGGCGGAGGAACCGATAACAAACCGGTGGGGCTGGTGTTCATGGCGTTGGCCGGACCCCAGGGCATCGTGGTAGAAGAAAAGCGTTTTCTGGGCCAGCGCCGCCATATCAAGGAATCGGCCGGCCAGGCGGCCCTCAACATGCTCAGGCTGTACCTGCTCAAATGACGGTATGGGGGTCTACCCACTTAGGCTGAATGCAAGGCGCACTCGAAATATGGAGGTTCGATGCTTAAGGAGATAACCATATCCCATTTGGTAAAATCCGAGGACCTCAACCACCACGGCACGCTTTTCGCAGGCCGCATGGCCGAGTGGCTGGTGGAGGGGTGCTTTATTGCCGCCTCCAAGCTGGTGGGAAGGCCGGAGGACGTGGTCTGCGTCCAGATCCACGGCATGACCTTCAGCCGCTCCGCCACCAAGGGGGACATAGTGGAACTGCGCATCCGGGTGGCCGGCCTGGGCAACAAGAGCATTACGGTGTGGGGCAAGGTGTTGGTCAATGAGAATCCCGAGCCGGCCGTCACTGGGATGGCCACCTTTGTGACCGTTGACGGGCAGGGGAAGTCTTATGCCCACGGGCTTTCGTTGCCTAAGGAATATATTATGGAGAACAACGAGATCCACGAACTGGCCATGCGGATGAAGGCCCGGAGATCGGAAGAGCACACGTCTGAACTCCAGTCACCGAATACGACATCGT
>CALGNM010000087.1 GCA_937958665.1 uncultured bacterium
AATATGAATGGCATTTCCCCTTGGCAAACCTGAATCCCTGATCCCGGGCCACCAGCTCCAGCTCTTTGGCCACCCGGGATTTCCCCACCCCCGGCTCCCCGGTGATGGCCACCACCTGGCCTTGTCCGGACCTGGCCCTCTCAATTGACTGGCGGATGCCCTCCATTTCGGCCATCCGCCCCACCAGCTTGATGCTGCCGGAGCGCAGGGCGCCGCTCTGTCCGGCCTCTTCCATCCGGCCCTCTATCAGGTAGACGTTCTGGGGCTTGGACTTTCCCTTGACCATCACCGGCTTCAGCCTTTTGAGCCTGATTTTGCCTCGCACCTGGCGGTAGGTGTTCTCCCCGATGACGCACTGCCGGGCGGTGGCCACCTTCTCCAGGCGGGCCGCCAGATTGACTCCGTCGCCGATGACGGTGTACTCCATCCGCTCCTTGGAGCCCACGTTGAGGGCCACCACCTCACCGGTGTTGAGGCCGATGCTCATGGCCAGGTCCATCTTGCGCTCGGCACTGAACCGGTCCATGGCCTCCAGCATCTCGATGGCCGCCAAACAGGCCCGCAGGGGGTCGTCCTCGTGGGCCACCGGGGCCCCGAATAGCACCATCAGGGCATCGCCCATGAACTTGTCGATATGCCCGCCATAGCGGGAGGCGATCTCCACCATGGTGTCGAAATACTGGTTGACCACCTCCACCACCTGCTCCGGATCCATGGTCTCTGACATGGCGGTAAATCCGGACAGATCCCCGAACAATATGGTAACCTGGCGACGCTCCCCCTCCACCTTGACCCCCTCCGGGTTCAGCAGGATCTTGTCGATCACCCTTTTGGGAAGGTATTTCTGGATGGAGGATACGATCTTCTCCACCTGGGCCAGCCTCTCGAATAGCGCCGGCTCCGGGTCGGCATGGCCGGCTCCGGGGTCCCGGCCGGTAATGCGGTCCAGATGCTCCAGGACCCTTTGGGCCAACTCTTTCTTTTCCATGGGGCCTCCTATTTGCTTTTGCGGACCGGGGTCAGCTTGGCAAGGCGGATCCGCTTGTCCTTTCCATCCATTGAGCTCAGCAGCTTTTTCATCTGATATTCCTGGCTGGAGAAGAATTCCTGCCTCTTTTCCACCCAGGTTTGGATCCGGCCAGAGAGCTCCAGCGCCTGCTCGTCGGACAGGTGGCCCTCCCGCTGGGCATCGATTATCTTGTCCAACAGCTTGGGGCCCAGCGAGAGGTCGGTCTCCCTCTTCAGCTTCTCCAGGAACACTACCAGCTTCAGGTAGTGCTGGTAACTCTTCCGGTGGGTTTGGGGGACCGCCGGCTTCCCGGTTCGATGGGCTTTGGAGGTTTCACTCATGAATTGTCCCGCTTTTTACCGTTATTTCTTGACAGTGGGGGTCATCTTTTGCTATGCTATGCCCGTTAGTTGGTTTGGGTCTTGAACTTTTCGTCAGTGGTTCTTAGCCGGTGGAGGGCCACCCTGACCAGGGTGATCAGCAGCTTGGAGGTGATACGGGGATCGGTCTCCAGCATCTGGTCGAACACCTTCTTGGTGATAACCACCAACTCGGCATCCTGAACCACCCGGGCGGTGGCCGAGCGGGGCTGGGCATCCAGCAGAGACATCTCACCGAAATAGCTGCCCGGTCCCAGGGTGGCCAGTAGCAGTTCGTCCTTGTCCTTGACCGTCTTGTATATGCCCACCTGCCCGGAATGTATCAGGTACATCACCTCGCCGGGGGTGCCCTCGAAAAACAGGGTCCGGCCGGCCCGATAGGCCCGGATGAAGATCAGCTTGGAGATCCTCTCCAGTTCCTCGGGGGTCAGGGCGCTGAACAGGTTGTTGCTCTTCAGGACATCGATTATGTTGGTCATGCTACCTCCCCAAAACATTATATTATCGAAAGGATAACGAAAGATGGATGATCTGAGCGGACTGCGGCAGTGCCTGCTGTTTCAGGAGCTGACCGAGGAGGAGTTCCAGAAAATTACCCAGATCATGTCCACCGATGCCGAGAGCTTCATGCCCGGAGCCATGATCTGCCAGAAGGATGCTCCGGGAGATAGCCTTTTCATGGTCAAAAACGGAAAGGTCCAAATCAGCCTTCCCTCCGACCAGACCGACATCATCCTGGCCGAGTTGGGGCCGGGGAAATTCTTTGGGGAGATGTCGCTGCTGGACAAGGCCCCCCGTTCGGCCAATGTGGTGGCGCTTGAGCAGACCGAGATTTTCGTGTTGACCCGCCGGCATTTCGCCTACCTAAGATCGGAAGAGCGTCGTGTAGGGAAAGAGTGTAGATCTCGGTGGT
>CALGNM010000088.1 GCA_937958665.1 uncultured bacterium
ATCTACCTGGGAGAAGGCGACGGTCAGACTGATGATCTCACGCTATTATGATGACACTTGCCAAAGGTGGCAGTCTTGTGGTAATATCAACCATAAACATCACCGATAAACAATGAGGAGGTACCCATGGAAGACCTGAAACTGGCCAAAAAGCTGGTCAAGGCCCTGGATATGGCCATCAAATACGAGAAAGCGGCCCAGGAAAGATACGCCCGGGAGGCCACCTATTCATATGAGTACGACATCAAGGGCCTGTTCAAGCAGCTGGTGTCCGAGGAGCTGCGACATGAGAGAATGTTGACCCAGAAAAAGAACTCGGTGCTCAAGGAAATTGCCAAGCTGGAAAAGAAAAAATAGAAAGGATCGCCATGCCCAAGAATAAGTACCCTAAGATCGACCTGGATGCCTGCATCGGTTGCGGCGCCTGTGTGTCAGCTTGTCCGGTCAACGTCCTGGACATGCCGTCCGATAAGGCCAAGGTGGTCAAGCCCGGCGATTGCACCGCCTGCGGGGCCTGCGTGGATGCCTGTCCGGTCTCGGCCATTGTGTTGGAAGATCAGGAATACTGATAGCGACATGAGAAGGATTGCGATTCTAATAGCGGCCTACCTGCTGCTGGCCGGAACGGCCGGGGCCGGGATGTTGCCGTTCGCCAACAGCCTGCTGACTATTAAGGGGGGGTATTTCAACCCCTCGGGCGTCAAGGGTGGCGGGGGGCTGTTGTTGGGCCTGGGGGCTGGCAATGCGGTGGATGACATGGTAAGTCTGTCATTGGGGCTGGAATACTTCGGCAAGAGCTTTGAGGAAAAGCTGGAGGCCGATACCGCCAGCACCGCCGGCATTACCAGCACCACCATGGTCAAGGTGCTTTATGAGCACAAAGTCACCTATCTTCCCCTTTGGGCCAGCCTTAACCTAACCCTGCCTTTGGGACGAGCCATCAAGCCATACCTGGGAGGCGATTTGGGTTGGGGCCTGGCCAGGGTCTCCTACGACTATAAGGACACCGATATAGCCGAGAGCGCCATCACCCAAGGTCCTGACAACGGTTTTTACGGAGGACTGGGTTGGCGAGTCAGGGGCGGGGCCAGGATCCGGCTGGGTTTGCGCAGCGCCCTGCTGTTGGAGGGTTCCTACAACGGCACAACTGTTAGCCGCGAAGAAGATGGGGGATGGGAGAGGGAGCTTGACCTGTCTGGACTGGGATTGGGAGCGGCTATCGAAATGAAAGGCTTTTAGGGCAGAATTTCCAAATAAATCCCCCGCCTGTCAGGCGGGGGATTTTATTTATCCGGTGGAGAGATATTTATCGGCTTGGGGATGGAAGGATCTGATGGCAATTTTCAATCTGTCCCAGGGCGGGGCTGACAGGGCGGGGTCGGCCGTTATAATGGCGGCGGCCTCCTCCCGGGCCGGGGTAATCAGGTCGGCATCGGCCTGGAGATCTGCTATCTTGAGGCGGGGCAGGCCGTGCTGTCTGGTGCTCCAGAACTCGCCGGGACCCCGGATCTCCAGATCCCTTTCGGCAATTTTGAAACCGTCGCTGGTGGATTGCATGGTCTCCAGCCGGAGGCGGGCCTCGGGGCTCAGGCGGGGCCCGGCCATCAGAATGCAAAAAGATTTGTGGGGGCCCCGTCCCACCCGTCCCCTTAACTGATGAAGCTGGGATAGGCCGAACCGTTCGGCGTGTTCCACCACCATCAGGCTGGCGTTGGGGACATCGATTCCCACCTCAATTACGGTAGTGGATACTAGGATGTCGAGGGCCCGGCTCCGAAAGTTCTCCATGGCCGATTGCCGCTCCTCCAGCGACAGCTGGCCATGCATCAATCCTACCCGGCGTCCGGAGAACACCCGGCTAAGCGATTGGTGCATTTTGATGGCGGCCTTCAGGTCCTGCTTTTCGGTCTCTTCGATCACCGGATAGACCACATAGGCCTGTCTGCCCTCGCCCAGCAGCTTTTCTATGAACTGGTACACCCGGCTGCGTTGGGAATCTCCAGCCCACCTGGTTACCACCGGCTGGCGTCCGGCCGGGAGCTGGTTGATCAACGATAGGTCCAGATCCCCATAAAGAGTCATGGCCAAAGTGCGGGGGATGGGGGTGGCTGTCATGACCAGGAGATGGGGGTGGGCGCCCCGAAACCTGAGGGCGGCCCTTTGCCGGACCCCGAAGCGGTGCTGTTCATCGATCACCGCCAGACCCAGGTTGTGGAATGATACGTGGTTCTGGATTAGGGCTTGGGTGCCCAGGCAGACACCGATGGACCCGCTCTGCAAACCGCGGCAGATCTCTTCCTTTTGCCTTGGCCTGGTCCTGCCTGTCAGCAGGGCGCATCTTATGCCCAGCCTCTCAAGGGGCTGGCTCATCAGCCAAAAATGCTGCTCGGCCAGCAGTTCGGTGGGAGCCATCAGGCTGGCCTGAAATCCTCCCCTAACCGTTTGGATCATAGCCGCCAGGGCCACCACGGTTTTGCCCGAGCCAACATCTCCCTGCAGCAGCCGGTGCATCGGAGTTCCGCTGGCCAAGTCCCGGGAGATCTCTCCGATAACCCGCTCCTGGGCTATAGTCAAAGAGAAGGGCAGTATAGAAAGCAGTTCCTGCCTCCAGTTGGAGGGCCCTATCCGGCATCCGGGCTGGCCGGCCAACCGGGTCCGTTTCTTAAGAAAAAGCACCAACTCCAGGTAAAGCAGCTCCTCAAAAGCCAGCCGCCGGCGGGCAGCGGCCGCCGAAGCCAGTGAGTCGGGGAAGTGCAATTGGAGCAGGGACTGGGCCAGTCCCGGTAAATTATGCCTCCGAAGCAGGGCTTCCGGCAGAGGATCCTCCAGCAGGCTGATTTGGTCCTCCAGGGCCGTTTTTATGACCGCTCTAATCTGCTTGGGAGATAGTCCCGCCGTGGCGGGGTGGACCGGGACGATCCGTCCGGTGTGGATAAGCTGGCTGTCCTCTTGGTCCAAAGGTTCGTATTCCGGATTGGACATGGCTAACCCGTGATCGGCCATGATGGTCCCGGAGACCATCAAACCGTCATCGATCTTGAAGCGGTCAAGCAGGTAGGGCTGGTTGAACCAGCGACACAACAAGATCGGAAGAGCGTCGTGTAGGGAAAGAGTGTAGATCTCGGTGGT
>CALGNM010000089.1 GCA_937958665.1 uncultured bacterium
AGATCGTATTCGGTGACTGGAGTTCAGACGTGTGCTCTTCCGATCTTCTGCTTGGACGGCCTCTTCAACATCAGCCCCCCCCTCTTCCCCCGAACGGTTTCCACCAGCCCCGCCCGGGCCAGCTGCTGGGCTATCTTGGACATAAAGGCCGGGGTGGTGTTCAGCTTTTTGGCCAAACCCGAGGCTGAAAGCGGATTCCCCTTTTCCTGCCGGGACAAAAGGATCATGGCCTGAAGGGCGTATTCGTTGCGCCTGGTCAACAACATTTTGTATATAAGACTTATTTAGTCCTAATTATACACAAAAAAAACGTTTTGTCAAGAAAAAAAACATCCCGCTGAACGCAATTGTCCGTGTTCAAGGATCACCTCCACAAAAAGTAAAGCATGAAGCCCACCAACACCAGTCCGGCCGAGGCCGGCAGCAACCGGCGATAGACCTGGCCCCAGCCCGCCCCAAAATACTCCCGGGTCAGAGCCAGGCACAGATGGCTGGGAGAGGTCAGCACCCCTCCCAGACCCGAGACAAAGGCCAGCACATACCAGCCCAGGGAGGGGCCGGGATCCCCATAGATGCCCAGCAGCAGCGGGAAGACCACCGCCACATAGCCCTGGCTGATGCCGGTCAGCAGGCCCACCAGGAAAGGAAGCAAGGCTATGACGGCCTCCCGGGGAACCCCGCTGCCCAGCAAAAGGCCCGGCAGGGCGGCGATGGCCCCGCTGGCCTCCAGCATTCCCTTGAAGACCATCACCCCCACAATCAGCATAAGCGTCATGGGCTTGAGGGACTCCCACAGCAGAACAGGGATCTTCCGCCAGGGATAACGGAACCGAACCAGCAGACCCGCCACCGCCAGGGCGGTCATCAGGGCCAGATCGAACTTGAAGGCCAGCACGGTGACGATAACAAACAACACCGGAGACATGGTGAAAAACACCTCTCTCCAGGCCCTTCCGTAGTCAGCCTCCCCGAGCCAGCCATCCTTCCCCACCCCCCGCCATCCCACCAGCCAACCGACGGCCAGGGCGGCCGCCGCATAGGGCCACTGCCGCCGGATCAGGGCCTCCACCGGCCGGCCGACCAACACCGCCGCCAGGATTAGCCCGGGGTAAAGGGGAAAGACCGTCTCCCAGACATGTCGGTACCAGTAATTGATAAAGGTCTGGCGCCCCGGGTCCAACCCCATGCGCGCGGTGGCCTCCCTGACCAAAGGGGCCGAAAACATGGCCCCGCCGGCCGAGGGCAGGAATCCGATGAAGGCCGGCATGAAGGAGGCCACCAGCCGGTGGTCCCGAAACAGCACCTTGAGGGCGCCGACCATCCGGGCCAACACCCCGCCGGTCCTCAGCAGGTTCTCCAGCACCGAGATCAGGTACAACACCAGCACCAGATACAGGGTGGTTTTGGGCTCCAAAGCCGAGCGCAGAGCAATCCGCCCCATGTCGAGCGGGGCCACACTGAACAGCAGGCCCATCAGCAGGGAGGCCAGCAGCATCACCGGCCCCAGCGGCCAACGCCGCCAGAGCAGGGCCACCATTAGGCAGAAAACCATACCTATCTTGACCAGCACCAACATGTCACAATCCAAATCAGTTCGTTAATCGATTCTGACCGAGCTTTCAAGCCCGCCCAGCTGACCGGCCATTTTAACCTATAATCCACCTCCGGTCAATGCCGGCTTCGGCGTTTCAACAGCCTTGACATACGGCCGCTGGTAAAATATACTAATCAGGTGATGAAAGTGGCCGAAGCCCACCGCCCGGCCCGGCCCGACAACTGGAGCCGGGTCTATTCCCGGACCATTCGGGTCGAGAAGGCTTTTAACCAGCTGGAACGCGGCGACCGGATTCTGGTGGGGCTGTCCGGAGGCAGCGACAGCCTGGTGCTGCTGGACATATTGGCCTGGCAGCAGGCCAAGCTGGGACGCAGCCTGGGGATCTCCCTGGTGGCCGGGCATGTCACTGGAATCCAAATCGGACGGCCCGCCGTCTCCCGGCTGAAGCTGGAAAAGGTGTGCCAGGAACTGGGCTTGCCGTTAGCCCTAACCGCCAAACCCCTGCCGGCCGAAATCTTCACCGACTGCTTCAAGTGCTCCCTGGCCCGCCGCCGTTCGTTGTTCGACCTGGCCGAGCAGCATAGCTGCAAAAAGATAGCCCTGGGCCACAACGCCGACGACCTGGTGGAGACCGCCCTGCTGAACATGTTCTACTCCGGCAAGCTGGCCGCCATCACCCCCCGACAGAGCCTGCTGGGCGGCAAACTGCAGGTCATCCGGCCCCTGGCCTATGTCTGGAAGGAGGATATCGAGAGCTACTGCACCCAGCGCTTCGGGGCCGCCCGCCCCCTCCCCTGCCCCGGGGGCCGGGATTCCCGGAGGATGGAGATCCGGAGAATGCTTAAGCGCATGCAGTCCGGCGGGTCGCCGGTCAAGGAGAACCTACTGAAAGCCATCTCCAATCCCAAGTGGGAATATCTGCCGCTGGCTATCAGGACCCAAAACTGACGGAGAACGAATCGATGCCCCACACCTACCACAACTTCGGCCATCCCCATCCGGATATCTCCGCCGTCGAGCGGACCATCCACCAGCATATCGGCTGGGCGGTGGACGGCAAGAACCGGGAACGGCTGTATTCCTCACTGGCCGACAACGAGGAACTTTTTTTCTTCCAGCCCGACACCCCAGTCCCGGTCCGGGGAATAGGCCAGTTCCGGGAAGCCGTCGATGGCTTCTTCATGCGGGATGACTTCCAAGCCATACGATACGAGCTTCATGACCTCAGGATAAACCTCTCCCCCTCCCTGGTGACCGCCTGGTTTTCCTGCCTGCTGGACGACTTCAACTCATTCCAGGGACGCCCCGCCAATTGGGAAAAGGTCCGCTGGACCGGGGTGCTGGAGAAGGTGGAAGGCCGCTGGAGGATCTTCCAGATGCACTTCTCCTGGGGCCGGAACCCGGACCCCGGCGGGCGACCGGCCGAAGGCCCTTCCGAACAATGTTTGAAAAGGAATAGCCCATGATGTGGATGAGACGGCTGCTGCGCTATGTCAACCTCAAGGACGAGGTCGACGACCATGAAAGCATCCACCAAGCCATTGAAAGCGGAATCATTTTCCGGGGCACCAACCTCTGGATATTGATGTTCGCCATCATTGTGGCCTCGGTGGGTTTGAATATGAACTCCACCGCGGTGATCATCGGCGCCATGCTGATCTCCCCGCTGATGGGCCCCATCATCGGAATGGGCTACAGCATCGCCACCTACAACTTCCCGCTGTTCCGACAGTCGGCCAAGAATTTCGGCTTCGCAGTGGGAGCCAGCCTGGTGGCATCCACCCTCTACTTCGCCATCAGCCCGGTCTCCACCGCCCACTCCGAGCTGCTGGCCCGGACCAGCCCCACTATCTACGACGTGCTGATCGCCTTGTTCGGCGGGCTGGCCGGCATCGTGGCCATCAGCAGCAAACAGAAGGGTAATGTCATACCGGGGGTGGCCATAGCCACCGCCCTGATGCCCCCGCTCTGCACCGCTGGCTACGGCCTGGCCACCGGAAAATATTACTATTTCCTGGGGGCCCTCTACCTGTTCGCCATCAACACGGTGTTCATCGCCCTGGCCGCCCTGGCCGTCTCCCAGATACTGAAGTTCCCCATTACCGCCCCGGTGGATGAGTCCCGCAAGGCCCGCATCAATCACTGGATCACCGCCATCATCCTGGTGACTTTGATCCCCAGCGTCTTTTTCGGACACGGACTGGTAAAAAAGGAGGAGTTCTCCATGAACGCCGCCCGTTTCATCAGGAACGTGGACCTGCTGGAAGGCAATTACCTGCTGAAAAGCGAGGTCGACCCCCGACGCCGCCAGATTGTCCTGGTCTATGCCGGCAGCCGCATGGATGACACGGTCCGGGGGGCCATCATTCGCAAGGCCGCCGACTTCTCCATTGAAGCCTCGCAGCTGTCCATCCAACAAGGACTGTCGCTGGGCGATCCCGCCAACGGCCGGGAGGTTGCCGACCTGAAAAACCAGGCGGAGATCAACCGGTTGAAGCTTATAATCAACAGCCTGGAGCAAAAACAGGACAGCCTGTCCAGACGCACCGAGGCCGGAAGGCAACTGCTGGCCGAGATGTCCCGGCTCTATCCCCAGGTGTCCGCCTGTTCGGTCTCCGAGGCTCTGATCTTCTCCCGGGATCGGGAAAACCCTGCCAAGCTTACCATGGTTAACATATCGCTCAAGGATAAAATTCCCGAGCCTGACCGGGCACGCCTGGAGGAATGGCTGAAGGTACGGCTGGGCACCAGGCAAATCAAGGTGTTCTATGAATAATCGATCAGAGAATATAGGTTCGACCAGAAGAGGGAGAGGGGAATTGGCTAAATCGAAGGTGGCAGTGATAAAGGTGGGGCCGGAGACCGTCCTGGAGGACACCGGCCGGCTGATGGAGCTGGCCGGGTTGCGCCAGCACCTGAACCCATCCAGTCCGGTAATACTCAAGGACAACATCTCCTGGCACTTTCCCTTTCCCGGGGCCAACACCACCCCCTGGCAGCTGGAGGGGGTGATCCTTGGCCTGCGGCGGGCCGGCTACCAGGAGATCTCCTGCGTCCAGAACAAGACGGTGGTCACCGACACCTTCAAGGGAGAGGACCTCAACCGCTACCTGCCCATACTCAGGAAACACCGCGTCCCGGTGCTCTACAACTTCAGGGACCAGGACATGAACTGGGTGCCCTACCGGCCCAAGGCCAAAATGCTGGCCCTGGATGATATTTTTCCGGAAGGCATAATGATTCCAGACTATTTCCCCGGGAAAAACATCATCCACCTGCCGACCATGAAATGCCATATCTATACCACCACCACCGGGGCCATGAAAAATGCCTTCGGGGGACTGCTGAACACCCGGCGCCACTACGCCCATTCCTGGATCCACCAGGTGCTGGTGGACCTGCTGGCCATCCAGCGGGAGATCCACCCCGGGCTTTTCGCGGTGATGGACGGCACCACTGCCGGTGACGGCCCCGGGCCCCGCACCATGAGGCCGGTGACAAAGAATTTCATGCTGGCCTCGGCCGACCAGGTGGCCATCGACGCCGTCGCGGCCCGGATGATGGGCTTTGACCCCATGGCAATCGACTACATCCGGCTGGCCCACGAACAGGGGCTGGGCTGCGGCAGGCTGGAGGAGATCGATCTGGTGGGGGACGATATCTCCATGGAGAACTGGCACTTTGAGGTGGGCAAGAACCTGGTTCGCCGGGTGGGCGGGGACATCATCTGGTTCGGCCCCTTGAGGGGCATGCAGAACCTTTTCTTCCGCACCCCCTTGGTGCACCTGTTCATCCTGGCCTCCGAGGTCTACCACGACTACCTGCGCTGGCCGCTGATCGACAGCCGGACCTACCGGCGCTGGCTGAAGGAGTCCGGCTGGGGCCGCCTGTTCGCCGGATACCCCAAAAATTGATCCGGACCGGTTGCCGCCCGATTAAGCTTGACAAGGCCGAACATTGACTATATAATTCAGACAACTCCCGGGCCCATATATCCCCCTGAAAGCTGCCGATCAGGGGGTTTGGACTATATGGCAACCGTCAATCGATAAGCACGGAAAGCGCACCATGTCCAGAGTAGTTACCACCAAAGAGGGTCTGGCCAAAATGAAGGCTGATTTGGAGCGAATGGTCAACGTCGACCGGCCGGCCAACTCGGCCTCCCTGGCCCACGCCCGCAGTCTGGGGGACCTGTCCGAGAATGCCGAGTATCACGCCGCCAAGGAGCGACAGAGCCTGATTGAACAGAAGATTCGCCAGCTGCAGACCGACATCGCCAACGCCGAGGTCATCGACCAAAGCAAGCTGGCCAAGGGGGTGGTGGTATTCGGCAAGGCGGTCAAACTGAAAGACCTGGCGGACGGCTCCGAGGAAACCTACACCCTGGTTGGCCCCCATGAGGCCGACTTCGACCAGGGGATGATCTCGGTGGAGAGCCCCATCGGCAAGGGGCTGCTGGGCAAAAAAGTCGGCGATATTGCTGAGATACAGGTTCCTGCCGGCACAATTAAATACAAGGTGCTGTCTATAACCTAGGGATGATTGTCGAATGCAACAATAATGCAGGAGGCTGGCAGCACCAAGTCCCTTAAGAAAGGAGATAATAATGTCCAAACCCAAGGTAGCGGTTCTGATGGGATCCGACAGCGACCTGCCGGTAATGGAAAAGGCGGTGGAAATGCTGAAGGAGTTGGGGATTAGCGCCCAATTGAAGATATTGTCAGCCCATCGGGTCCCGGAGAAGGTGGCCGATTTCACCAGAAATGCCCGGAGCCAGGGATATGAATGCATCATTGCCGGGGCCGGGCTGGCGGCCCACCTGGCCGGGGCGGTGGCGGCCAACACCACCCTGCCGGTGATCGGTGTGCCCCTGAAGTCCGGGGCTTTGTCGGGAATGGATGCCCTTTTCGCCACAGTCCAGATGCCCTCCGGGATACCGGTGGCCGCCGTGGCCATCGACGGAGCCAAGAACGCTGCCATCCTGGCGGCCCAGATCCTGTCCATCAAATACCCGGAAATTGCCGCCAAGCTGGACGAAATGCGGGAGCAAATGAAGCGGGAGGTGGAACGGAAATCGGCCGAAGCCGAGGCCAAATATAATTGACTTTGGGAGCGATGACAATGAAGACCATACTGCAGACCAATTTCCCCGGCCTGAAAAAAATCTCCCAGGGCAAGGTCCGCGACATCTACGACCTGGGCCAGCACCTGCTGATAGTGGCCACCGACCGCATCTCGGCCTTCGACGTGGTTTTGCCCAACGCCATTCCCTACAAGGGCTACGTGCTTACCCAGATCTCGAAATTCTGGTTCCAAAAAATGTCAGGCATCATGCCTAACCACCTGGTGGCCACCGAGGTCGGAGATTTTCCTGCCTCCTGCCAAGAGTACAGGGAGGAGCTGGAGGGCCGCTCCATGCTGGTAAAGAAGGCCAAACCCCTGCCGGTGGAGTGCATCGTCCGGGGATACCTGACAGGCTCGGGGCTGAAGGACTACCAGAAGACAGGGAAGGTTTGCGGCATTGAGCTTCCCGGGGGCCTGGTGGAATCCAGCCGGCTGGAGAGCCCCATCTTCACCCCCTCCACCAAGGCCGAGATCGGAGCCCATGACGAGAACATCAGCTTTGAGCGGATGTCGGAGATGCTGGGGGCGGAGAAAGCCGAGAAAGTCAGGCGCCTGTCGCTGGAGATCTACACCAAGGCCCGCCAGATCGGAGAGGAGAAGGGTGTCATCATCGCCGACACCAAGTTCGAGATGGGAGAATTCGAAGGGGAGCTGATACTGATCGACGAGGTGCTGACCCCTGATTCCTCGCGCTTCTGGCCCAATATTGGCTACCAGCCCGGCAAAGCTCAGCCCAGCTTCGACAAGCAGTTCGTGCGGGACTACCTCAACACCCTGGACTGGAACAAACAGGCCCCCGGCCCGGAGCTGCCGATGGAGGTGGTGCAGAAAACCAGCAACAAGTACCTGGAAGCCCTGGAGATCCTGACTGGACAAAAGCCCGCTTAAATCAGCCGCTTTTTTCCTAACCTCAATCAACGGATGATAATTATATTACAGAGAGGGCCTTAATGTTCCATATCTTCCCCCGGGGCAGCACCCTGGGAATGATCTTCGGTTACGATATCTTCACCAACATCATCATGCTGGGACTGATACTGGTTTCGGTATATTCCTGGGCGGTGATAATCTTCAAGGGGCGGAGCCTGAAGACCATCTCCCGGGCCAACGCCGCCTTTTTAGAGAAGTTCAAGCGCCGAAAGTCGTTCGACGATGCCTTCGGCAGTCCCCACCCCGACTCCCCGTTGTTCCTGATTTTGGCCGAGGGCCTGGCCGAGGCCCAGCGGCTCTCGGGGGGACAAAAGCTGTCCTTCCCCTTGGAGGTGCTGCCCAACATTCAATCGGCCATGGACCGGGCTATTGGCGACCAGGTGGAGTCCGCCAGCCGGCGGCTGATATCTCTGGCCACCATCGCCAACATCACCCCCCTGATGGGCCTGTTGGGAACGGTCTGGGGCATCATGGTGGCCTTCGTGGACATTAAGCGTTTTGGCTCCACCAGCATTCAGGTGGTGGCCCCCGGCATAGCCGAGGCCCTGGTCACCACCATCGCCGGGCTGGTGGTGGCCATTCCGGCCTCCATCGCCTTCAACTCCTTCAACAGCCGCATCCGCCACATGGCCGGCCAAATGGAGAACCTGGCCTCGGAGTTCCTGGGCGACCTGCGGGTCCATTCGGTTTTCGGGGGCAAGTAGGCCGATGAGGCGGGAACGTTTCTACATTGCTCCCCTGGACTCCATCAACATCACCAACCTGGTGGACGTCTGCATGGCCCTGCTGATCATCTTCATGATCACCGCCCCCATGATGCGCTCCGGAGTGGAGGTATCCCTGCCCAAGGCCGACTCCTCCCGGCCCCAAATCGAGGAGGGACTGACCATAATCCTGACCCGGGACAGCCGGATACTTATCAACGACCAGCCGGTGTCCAAGAAGGCCTTCTCCCAGGTGGTTAAGTCGCAGCTGGCCGGCAACCATGAGCGTCCGGTATACCTCAAGGCTGACCAAGAGGTTCCCTATGGCCTGGTAGTGGAGGTAATCGGCCAACTCAAGGAGCTTAAGGTGTCCAACCTCGGGCTGGTTACCGACCCCAAAGCCACCAAATGAGACGAGAGCTATCCATATCGCTATCCCTGCACCTGCTGGTCTTTCTGACTGCCTTCGGGGTAGCCCATACCTTGCGGTTGGCCTCCCGAAATCCATACCCGGCGGTATACCAGGTCAATTTAGTTTCCTTGCCCCAGGCCTCAGGCGATGAGGGCCAAGACATGGCTGGAGCCCCTGACGCCAAAGCCCCAGCCGAAGCCAAGCAGCCCAGCCAGGCCAAGCCTCAGCCCAAACCGCCGGCCAAATCGCCCGACAAGAAGAAATCAGCCTCCGGCCCCAGGGTGCCCAATCTTCCGGCAGGCATGAGGGTGCTGGCCGCCGAGGGGATATCACCCGAAGGATCCTATTACCTGGGCATGATCCTGGCCAAGATCAGCCAGCATTGGCGCAACCCCTACCAGGGCGGGGAGCAGCAGATCCGGGCCACCATCTACTTCCGCATCGACAGCCAGGGAAACCTGCTGGAGGCCAGCCTGGAGAAGTCCTCCGGTGACGCCCTGTTCGACCAGGCCGGGCTGAGGGCGGTATATCAAGCCAAGAACTTCCCCCCCTTCCCGCCGGAGATGAAATTGCCGGCGCTGGGAGTGCACTTTGAATTCGAATACGTCAAATGACCTTAAGCCTTTCATCGCATCACCGGCAGTTGGTGGCCCTGCTGCTGCTCTACCTGGTGTTCCTGCTGTTCGTAGCCGTGGTGCCGCCGGACCGCATTAACGACATGATCTGGCAGGGAGACAAGGTCAAGCACCTGCTGGCCTTTTGGCTTTATCTGCTGCTGGCCTGGGCGGCCTTCCCCCGCCAGCCCTACCTGCGACTGATGATCGGCGGGCTGATGCTGGGGGGCCTGATCGAAGCAATCCAGGCCCTGATTCCCTACCGCCAGGCCTGCTGGTATGACCTGTTGGCCGACTTGGTCGGTCTTCTGTTGGGGTGGGCCACTTTGTGGGCCACCAGTCGTATAGTTGGAAAAAGGAAAGAGGCCCGCCCATGACCAGTCTCAGATTGACAATATTTGTCTGCACCCTGGGGCTGTTTTTCCCGCCGCCGGCTGCCCCGCAGACGGACGTCTACCTTAAGCTCTCCACCTCGGAGCGCCGTCCCCTGGAGCTGGCGATAGCCGGCATTCAAAGGCAGGGTAAAACCGCCCCGGAGATCACCTCCCAAGCCGAGCAGTTGATCTCAGTGCTATCCGAGGACCTGTTATTCTCCCTGTATTTCCTGCTGCTGGAGCCGCCGGGCGGGGATCCGGAATACGGCTTTAAGAAGGGCCGGCCGGTGCCGGGCTCCTGGCGATTATTGGGAGCCAAAATGCTGCTGATCCCGGAGCTGCGGGGCGACAAGAAGGGCGGCCACCTGAAGGTCCGGATAATGGATCTGGGAATCGAGCGGGACATCTTCGCCAGCGAGATGCTTCTGGACCATACCCGGCGCCAAGCCCACCGGCTGGGCGACCAAATCATCAAGGCCCTGACCGGCGAAAACGGGGTGGCCTCCACCCAGATCGCTTTCTGCCAGCGGGCGGGGGACAACAAGGAGCTGGCCTTGTGCGACTACGACGGGCATCAGGCCCGGCAGCTGACACGCCTGAACACCATCAACCTATCGCCTGACTGGTCGCCCGACGGGGCCAGGCTGGCCTTCATTTCTTTTCAGAGACACCGGGCCGAGGTGTACTCCCTGGAGTTGGCCAGCGGCCAGCTGAAAATCCTCTCCCAGGCCGAGGGGCTCAATACCTCTCCGGCCTGGTCGCCTGACGGTCGCAAACTGGCCCTGACCCTGTCCCAGGACGGTAACGCCGAGATCTATCTGTATGATCTGGGCAGCCGGAAGCTGCAGCGGTTGACCAACAGTTGGGCCATCGACTGCTCTCCCAGCTGGTCCCCCAACGGCCGGGAGCTGGCATTCACCTCCGATCGGCCCGGCAGCCCCCAGATCTACCTGATGGATGCCGACGGCTCCAGCCTGCGGCGGCTGACCTACCAGGGCGGCTACAATACCTCCCCGGTCTGGTCTCCCAAGGGCGACAAGGTCGCCTTCGTCTCGCGGATCAATGGCAGATTCCAGATCTGCACCATCAACGTTACCGGGGATGGATTGTCCCAACTTACCTTTGAGGGGGACAATGAGGACCCCAGCTGGTCCCCGGACGGCCTGCATCTGGCCTTCTCCTCCAACCGCAACGGGCGGCCCCAGCTATGGTTGATGCACTGGGACGGATCGGGCCAACGGATCATCACCAATCTGGAGGGAGCCGAGATGCCGGCTTGGGGTCCGGTTCCCTACCAGCCGTAGGCTCCAGCAATTCAAACCAATAACATACATACGAACTGAAAGATGAGAAGAATAATGCTGCTGGTCTGCTTCCTGCCGTTGCTGGCGGGCTGCGGAGTCCGAAGGGATTACCTCCGGATGCGGGACCAGCTGGATTACCTGGAAACCAGCCAGCAGAAGAACGAAACCCGGCTGGCAGCCATGGACAGCCTGCTTCGGGTCCAAACCGAGGTCACCTACCAGCTCAACGCCGAGATGCGCACCCGGTGGAGCTCGCTCTACGAGCGGATTATGGGCCTGGACCAACAATATCAGGACCAGCGCAGCCGAATCCCGGTGGACGACCTGCCGCTGGCCCCGGCCAAACCCGATCCGGGCAAGGGCATCAAGCCGCCCTCCCCCCCGGATAAACCACGGGAGGGACCACCCGTCCCTGATCCCAAACAGCTGTACGACACGGCCTATCTGGATATCACCCGGGGCAACTACCAGCTGGCCATCGCCGGGTTCCGGGAGTTCCTGCGGCTCTACCCCGGAAGCAGCCTGGCCGACAATTCCCAGTACTGGATCGGCGAAGCTTTCTATGCCCAGAAGAGCTATGCCGAGGCTTTGGCCGAGTTCGACAAGGTCAGATCGGAAGAGCACACGTCTGAACTCCAGTCACCGAATACG